>JANYFX010000161.1 GCA_025359585.1 Rhizobacter sp.
GGAGGCGATGGAGTGCCTGGGTGGCAACGGCTACGTCGAAGAACACGGCGAAGGCTTGATGGCACGCATCTACCGCGAGATGCCGCTGAATTCGATCTGGGAAGGCGCCGGCAACATCATGGCGCTCGACCTGCTGCGCGCCTTGCGCAAGCGCGACGGGCGCCACGCCGACGCGGTGCAGGCACTCGAGTCCGAGCTGAGCCCGGCACGCGGGGCGAATGTGCTGCTCGATCGTTTTGCAGACACGCTGTTCGCCCGCTTCAGCGATGCCACCGACGGCGGCGGCGACGAGGCCGGTGCACGCCGCCTCGCGCAAGACGTGGCGCTGGCCGTTCAAGCCTCGCTGCTGCGCCGCCACGCGCCCGACTTCGTGTTCGACGCCTTCTGCCGTTCGCGCCTCGCCGGCAGCGGCCCGCAGGTCTTCGGCACGCTTGCTTCGAATGTCGCGTTCGAAAAAATCATTCAGCGTGCGATGCCGCATTGACCTTCATGCCCACCTCTTGAAACACCATGCCCGAACTGATCCTGCACCACTACGCCATCTCGCCCTTCTCCGAGAAAGTCCGCCTCGTCCTCGGCTTCAAGCGCGTGGCCTGGCGCTCGGTCGACATTCCGGCGATCCTGCCCAAGCCCGACGTGGTGGCGCTGACCGGTGGTTACCGCCGCACGCCGTTCATGCAGATCGGCGCCGACGTGTATTGCGACACCGCGCTGATGTGCCGCGTGATCGAACGGCTGCAGCCCGAGCCCACGCTCTACCCGGGCGCAATCGCCGGCCTCGCCGACATCGTCGCGCAGTGGGCCGACAGTGCGCTGTTCTGGATCGCGGCGCCGTACACGATGCAACCTGCAGGCGCCGTGCACCTGATGCCGGGCTCGACGCTCGACACGCTGAAGGCCTTTGCCGCCGACCGCGCCGCGATGTCGCCGAACCTGAAGCGTGCCACGTTGGCCGACGGCGCGGCCGCCTTGAACGCCTACTTCGCGCGCATCGAGAACATGCTTGCCGACGGCCGGCCGTTCCTGCTCGGCACCGCGCCCTGCATCGCCGACTTCTCGACAGCGCAATCGGTCTGGTTCATCAAGCGTGCGCCACCGGTCGCGGCGGTGCTGGCGCCGTTCACGCGTCTGCAGGCCTGGTACGAACGGGTCATGGCCTTCGGGCACGGCAGTTCGACGCAGATGACAAGCGCACAGGCGATCGAAGTCGCGGCGACCGGTTCGCACGCGGCGCTGAGCTTCGAAGCCGAAGCCGGTCTTGAAGAAGGCGACGAAGTCACCGTCACGCCGACCGACTACGCACACGACGCGGTCGCCGGCCGCCTGGTCGGCCTCGGCCCCGACGAGGTCGTGATCGCACGCAGCGACGAACGCGCCGGCAACTTGCACGTGCACTTCCCGCGCATCGCTTTCCAGATCAAGAAACAAGCCATTCACTGACGAGACCACCACATGAAGAACTTCAAGGGCGGCACCGCCGTCATCACCGGCGCGGGTTCGGGTTTCGGCCTGGAAGCCTCGCGCATCGCCGCCAGGCTGGGCATGAACCTCGTGATGGCCGACGTGCAGCAAGACGCGCTCGACAAGGCCGTGGCCGAGATCGAAGCCCTCGGTGCGCAGGTGCTGCCGTTCCGGCTCGACGTGTCCAAAGCGGCCGAAGTCGAAGCGCTGGGCGCCGCCACCCTCCAGCGTTTCGGTGCACCGAACTTCGTCTTCAACAACGCCGGCGTCGGTGCCGGTGGCCTGATCTGGGAGACGACGCTGAAAGACTGGGAGTGGGTCGTCGGCGTCAACCTGATGGGCGTGGCGCACGGCATTCGTGTCTTCACGCCGATGATGCTGGCAGCGGCCGCCAAAGATCCGGCCTATGAAGGCCACATCGTCAACACCGCGTCGATGGCCGGGCTGCTGAACGCCCCCAACATGGGCGTCTACAACGCGACCAAGAGCGCGGTGGTGGCGATGAGCGAAACGCTGTACCAGGACCTGCGTCTCGTCACCGACCAGATCAGCGCTTCGGTGCTGTGCCCGTTCTTCGTGCCGACCGGCATCACGCAGAGCCACCGCAACCGGCCGGCCGAGATGCTCGAAGACCGCAAGCCGACCCGCAGCCAGATGATCGGCCAGGCCATGAGCGACAAGGCAGTGAGCAGCGGCAGGGTCACGGCGGCGCAAGTGGCGCAGTTCGTGTTCGACGCGCTGGCCGAAGACCGCTTCTACATCTACAGCCACCCCAAGTCGCTGGCCAGCGTGCAGGTGCGGCTCGAAGACATCATGACGCCGCGCAACCCGACCGACCCGTTCGCGCACAAGCCCGAGATCGGCGAGGCGCTGCGGGCGCAGTTGCGCGCGGCCGATTGAGGCAGCGGGCATGTCGGAGCCATTGCCGGGCCGCCGCGCAGACATCGAGCCCTTCTGGCTCGCTTACCAAACCGCGTGCAGCGTCAAGGTCGAAGGCTTTTCGGCGAGCGCGCTGGGGCACAGCCGCGAACTCGCCGACACCCTCGCCGAGCTGATTCTTTCCGGGGTCAAGCGCGCCCACGCGACGCTGCTGCGTGATTTCGAGAAAGATCTCGAGCCCTTGCCGCAGCCCGGTGAGCACCTCGTCGTGCTCGACGGCGAAGGCACGGCGCGCGCCATCGTGCGCTGCACGCACGTCGAGAAGCGCCTGTTCAACCAGATCGATGACACCTTCGCCTTCGAAGCCGGCGAGGGCGACCTCACGCTGCGCTGGTGGCTCACCGCACACCGGCAAGACTTCGCCGAGCGTGGCGAGGCCGAAGGCTTCGAGGTCAGTGAACGAACCGAACTCGTGCTCGAACATTTCGAACTGGTGTGGCCCGTGGCCACGGTGTGAGGGTCGGGCGCAAGAGGGCGTCGAGACGCTGCGAATTCATGCAGCGTGCGCGCCTTGCCGTGCGGGGCACCCGATGGGCGATCCGCAGCCGCAGACTGTGTCGTGTCAGTTCTGAAATGTGACGCAGCCGACAGCATGCTTCTGGCGATGGATTTGCATGCGTTACCCTGTGGCCCCACAAACGGAGAAAACAATGGCCATTCAGGCGCAACGCAATCGGGCAAGACTTCACGTCCTCCGAGACAATGTTCAACGCGCCAAACGCGATGTGAAACGCAAGCTGCCAGGTGCGGCCGAGCGGCTCAAGGCGCATCGTGCAACACGGCTCGCCTACGCAGAAAACGGAAAGTAGAGCTTCGAATGGCGAGGCCGTCTGCGTTCGTGGCTTGCCTGCGGGCGCCTGCCGGCCTCGAACGCCGGGCATCAGAAGGCCGCTGCGCAGTGCCCCCACGGCAAGTGCGCCTGTCGGCGTGAACCGCATGGCCGTGGTGCAAGCAAGAGTTGTCGGCTTCACCGCGGCCGCGCGCGCTTGTGGAAGCGCAGCGCTGAGGATGACGCTTCAGCTCTGTTGATCAGCGGGCGGAATTGCCGCCGGATCCATCCAGAACGATCCCCACAGGTGCCCGTCGGGGTCGAAGAGGTCGCGGCTGTCCAGCGCCAGCGAGAGCATCGTCCCGCTCGTCCCGGCGGGCGGGAACAGCCGCTGGCCGCGACGCAGTCATGGCCGCACATATTCGAGCTCGTCAGCACGAAAGCCACGCCGTCCGGCGTCATCCTCAGTTCCTACAAGGTTGCCGGGCCTTTGAAAACCGGACAGGCAGACAAGCGGAACACGCGCAACGCCAAAGAGCGACAGGTGCCGTTCGGGTTCGGGCCGATGGCAATCGTTCCGTCGAGGGACGAGCAAAGGGTTGGCCTCTGGCGGGCCACTCGGGCGACCGGCTCAGCAACCAAGCTTGAGCGCCTGCACCGGGCGGCCGCTGTCGGCGTCGACGATCACGAGGTTGACGGTTCTGGCATGCGCTGAATCGGCATCGGCTGCCACATCGAACGCCAGCACGGCGGGTGTGTCGCGTGCCGCGTTCCACGCCACCACCGGCCGGTACTCGCGCACCACGTAGTCGTGCTTGAGCGTCGCACCGTCGTTCTCGCCGGCCTTCACAGCGCTGACATGGCCCTGTTCCGTCACCGCCCAGTAAGCGGCCAGCCGCGCCGGCGCGCCAGTGGCAGCGGCCACGCTGGCGGTGAAGTGTTTGCCGTCGCGTGCCAGGCTCACCTCGACGTTCGATGCGGGCCGGCCCTTGGCCGACAGCGGCGCGGCGATGCGGCTCCATTCCGGCCGATCGGCACCGTCGACGATCACCTGCGGCGTGTAGCTGAAACGCGCACCGCTGCTGCGCTGCGACTGGGCCTGGCGCTGCGTGTAGTCGGCGCTGGCGAAGCGGTCTTTCCAGCCCAGCCGGTCCCAGTAGTCGACATGGAAGGCGAGTGCCACGACGCCCGGGTCGGCTTTCAGGCGCGACAGCCATTGGTCGGCCGGCGGGCAGGAACTGCAACCTTCGGAGGTGTAGAGCTCGACCACCGGGGTGACACCCGGCCCGCTGCGCGCGCTGCAGGTGCCGGCTGCTTGTGTCTGTGTGGCGGTGAGAACGATCAGGCCGAACAGGGCTGTGGCCTGCATCGCGCTGCGCCTGCGGGGTGGGACGGACATGGTCTGCTCCAGCGGGAGTGGTGAATGCATTTTGTCGCTTCGCCGCCAATCTTCTTACCGGAAGCGGTGTGCCACACTGCGCCGCCTTTCGCCCCTGCCTCGTCTTCCATGTCCTCGCACTCATCCCTTCAACGAAGTGTTGCCATCGTCGGCGGCGGGCCTGCCGGCCTGATGGCCGCCGAAGTGCTGGCCGCGGCCGGTGCCAGCGTCGATCTGTTCGACGCCATGCCTTCGGTCGGCCGCAAGTTCCTGCTCGCCGGCAAGGGCGGTTTGAACCTGACGCACAACGAAGACTTCGAGGACTTTGCCGCTCGTTATGCCGAGCGCCGAAGCGAGATCGAGCCGATGTTGCGCCCGTTCGGCGCTGCGCACCTCAGGGCGTGGGCGCTGGCACTCGGTGTGAACACCTTCGTCGGCAGTTCGGGTCGCGTGTTCCCGGTCGACATGAAGGCGGCACCGCTGCTGCGCGCCTGGTTGCACCGGCTGCGGACCGCTGGTGTGCGCTTTCACATGCGGCACCGCTGGGCAGGTTGGGGGCCGGCCGAGGGTGGGCGCCAGTCGATGCGCTTCGATGCGCCTTCCGGTGCGATCGTGAAGCCCTTCGATGCGGTCGTGCTGGCGCTCGGGGGAGGCAGCTGGTCCCGGCTCGGCTCCGACGGGGCCTGGGTGCCGCTGCTCGCCGAGCGCGGCGTGGACGTGGCGCCGTTGCAGCCTTCGAACTGCGGCTTCGACGCGGGCCGCAGCGCGACAGATGGCGACTTGACCAGCGGCTGGACCGAGCACTTTCGCAGCCGCTTCGCCGGCCATCCGATGAAGACGGTGGCGCTCTCGATTCGCGCGCCCGATGGAACGCTCGTCGAGCGGGCAGGCGAGTTCGTCGTCACCGAAGGCGGCGTCGAAGGCAGCCTCGTCTACGCGTTCTCGGCCATCGCACGCGAACAGATCGCAGCGAACGGCCACGTGCTCGTGCACATCGACCTGCTGCCCGGCCGCAGCGCCGAATTCGTGCAGGCTGAAGTGGCGCGTGCGCGCGGGCCGCGTTCGCTGGCCACGCACCTGAAGAGCCGGCTCGGCATCGATGGGGTGAAGGCCGCGCTGCTGTACGAACTGCTGCCGCCCGAGGTGATTGCCGACGCGGCGCGGCTCGCCGCTGCGATCAAACATTTGCCTCTGCCGCTGCTGGCCGCGCGGCCGCTCGACGAGGCCATCAGCAGCGCCGGTGGTGTGTGCTTCGAAGCGCTCGACGAGGGCCTGATGCTGTGCGCCGTGCCCGGCGTGTTCTGCGCTGGCGAGATGCTGGACTGGGAAGCGCCGACCGGGGGTTATCTGCTCACGGCCTGCTTTGCCAGTGGCGTGGCGGCGGCGAACGGCGTGGTGAAGCACCTGTCGATGGGCCGCTGACGGGCGGGACCTGTCCTACACGCGCTCGGGCGCGAGCCGGCTTCGAACGCGGTGCTGTCCGACGCGGCTGCCGTGGTGCGCGACCTAGAGTGACTCATCGATCACTCTTTGACAGGACGCGCCATGAACACTCTTCACACACGCCACGATTCGCTGCTCGGCCTGGGCGGCCTGTTCGTCGCAGGCGCCTTGCTGAGCTTCTCGGCACTTGCAGCCACGCCGGCGCCGACGCCGAGCGCACAGGCTGCCGAGATCAACGCCAAGTTCGAGCAAGACAAGGCGAACTGCCTGGCGACCAAGGCCGGCGCAGAGCGCACGGTGTGCCTGAATCAGGCGACCCGCGCCCGCACCTCCGCCCGCAACGCACCGATCTACGACGACGCGACCTACCGCCACAACAAGTTCGACCGTTGCCGCGTGTTGAGCGGCGACGAAGCGCGCGACTGTTTCGCCCGCATGAAGGGCGAGGGCACGACCAGCGGCAGCGTCGAGGGCGGTGGCATCTACCGCGAGAAGGTGACGATCGAGGTCGGGGCTGTCCCCACGCCGACACCGGCTGCCTCCGCGCCTTGAGCCCCGAGGGGCGGGCCGCGGGGCCTGTGGCACACTCCGCCGCTTCGATTTGACGGCCTGCGTGGCCCGCTCCCTTGGACAAGATTCTTCTGCAGATCGCCGCCGAACTGAAGGTTCGGCCAGCCCAGATCCACGCCGCCGTCGAGTTGCTCGATGGCGGGGCCACGGTGCCCTTCATCGCTCGCTACCGCAAGGAAGCGACCGACAACCTCGATGACATCCAGCTGCGCGAACTCGAAGCGCGCCTGTCGTACCTGCGTGAACTCGAAGAGCGGCGCGAGGCGGTGCTCAAAAGCATTGCCGAACAAGGCAAGCTGACGTCCGAGTTGCAGGCCGCGATCAACGCGGCGCCAACCAAGCAGGAACTCGAAGACCTGTACCTGCCGTACAAGCAGAAGCGCCGCACGAAAGCGATGATCGCGCGCGAAGCGGGCATCGAACCGCTGGCCGACAAGCTCTTCGCCGATCCGTCGCTGGACCCGCTCGTCGAAGCCGCCGTGTTCATCAATGCCGAGGCCGGTTTCGCCGACCCGCAAGCGGTGCTCGACGGTGTGCGCGACATCCTCTCTGAGCGCTGGGCCGAAGACGCGACGCTGGTGCGCAAGCTGCGCGACTGGCTGTGGGGCGAAGCGATGTTCCAGAGCAAGCTGATGGCGGGCAAGGACGGCACGCTGCCCGACAACGCCAAGTTCCGCGACTACTTCGACTATGCCGAGCCGATCCGCACCGTGCCCTCGCACCGTGCGCTCGCGGTGTTCCGCGGCCGCACACTGGAACTGCTGGACGCGAAGCTCGTCACCGATGAAGAAGTGGTGCCCGGCAAGCCGGTGCTCGCCGAAGGCCACATCGCCGTGCACCTGAAGTGGAGCCACGCGAAACGCCCCGCCGACGAGCTGATCCGCAAGTGCATCGCCTGGGCCTGGAAGGTCAAGCTCAGCCTGAGTCTGGAGCGTGACCTGTTCGGCCGCCTGCGCGAAGAGGCCGACAAGGTCGCGATCAAGGTGTTCGCGGAGAACCTGCGCGATCTGCTGCTCGCTGCACCGGCCGGCCCGAAGGTCGTGATGGGCCTCGACCCCGGCATCCGCACCGGTTGCAAGGTGGCGGTGGTCGACGCCACCGGCAAGGTGCTCGCCACGAACACCGTCTACCCGCTGGAGCCGCGCAAGGACTGGGAGGGTTCGCTGCACACGCTCGGGCTGCTGTGCGCCACGCACGGCGTGAACCTGATCGCGATCGGCAACGGCACCGGCAGCCGCGAGACCGACAAGCTCGCCGGCGACCTGATCAAACGTTTGCTGCAGATCGCTCCCGACACGCAGATTCAGAAAGTGGTGGTCAGCGAAGCCGGCGCCTCGGTCTACTCGGCGAGCGAGTACGCGAGCAAGGAATTGCCCGAGCTCGACGTGAGCCTGCGCGGCGCGGTCAGCATCGCGCGGCGTTTACAGGACCCCTTGGCCGAGCTGGTGAAGATCGACCCGAAGAGCATCGGCGTCGGCCAGTACCAGCACGACGTGAGCCAGAGTGATCTGGCGAAAAGCCTGAACACCGTGATCGAAGACTGCGTGAACTCCGTGGGCGTGGACCTGAACACCGCGTCGACGCCGCTGTTGTCGCGCGTGTCGGGTTTGAGTGGCGCGGTCGCCGCGAGCATCGTGCGCTGGCGTGATGCGAATGGCGCATTCAGGAACCGCAAGCAGTTGCTCGACGTGAGCGGGTTGGGCGCGAAGACCTTCGAGCAGAGCGCCGGCTTCCTGCGCATTCGAGGCGGCGACGATGCGCTCGACCAATCGGGCGTGCACCCGGAAACCTACCCGCTGGTCGAACGCCTGCTCGCCGCGTTGAAGAAGCCGGCGGCCGAAGTGATGGGCCGCGCCGACGTGATCCGCGCGCTCAAGCCAGAAGCCTTCGCAGACGAGAAGTTCGGGGCGATCACCGTGAAAGACGTGCTCGCCGAACTCGAAAAACCCGGTCGCGACCCGCGCCCCGATTTCAAGGTGGCACGTCTGTCCGACGGCATCGAAGACATCAAGGACCTGCAAGCCGGCATGACGCTCGAAGGCACGATCAGCAACGTGGCGCAGTTCGGCGCCTTCGTCGATCTGGGCGTTCACCAGGACGGCCTGATCCACGTGAGCCAGCTCGCCAACAAGTTCGTGAGCGACGCGCGCGAGGTGGTGAAGACCGGCGACATCGTCAAGGTCAAGGTGCTCGAAGTCGACCTGGCCCGCAAGCGCATTTCGCTGACGATGAAACTCGACGCCAAACCGGTGCCGCAAGGCGAGCGCGGTGGCAATGCTTACCGAGCGCCGGATCGTGGAGAGCGCGTCGCCTCGAGCCGCGGGGCCCTCGCACCGCAGGCCGGTGGCTCGGCAATGGCCGATGCCTTCGCGCGCCTGCAGAGCAAGCGCTGAAGGAATTCGCGAACCCGCCTAGAGTTCGCAGCTTGAAAGCCCTGAGCGTCCACGCCGGCCCGCGTGCCCTTCAAGCCTTGCGCGAGCACGGGCTGCAAGCTCAGCACGTGCGTGCTGTGCCCGCGGCGGCCGGCGGCCCCAAAGGGCTGGTGTTGAACCCGCTCGACCGGTTCATCTTCGGCGAATGGCTCGCAGCCAATGCGAGACCGGTGCATCTGCTCGGCGCGTCGATCGGGGCCTGGCGCATGGCGGCCGCGTGCCTGAACGACCCAGCCGCCGCGCTGGCGCAGATGGCCGACGACTACATCCATCAGGACTACGAACATCCGCCCGGCAAACCGCCGACGCCGCGCCACGTGAGCGATGTGTTCGGTGCGAACCTGAGTACGCGCTTCGACGGCCGCGTGGGCGAACTGCTCGCCAACCCGCGCTTTCGTTTGCACGTGTTCACGAGTCGGGGGCGGCATCTGCTTCGCCGCCACGGCCGCGCCTTGTCGTCGATCAGCACACCGCTGAGTTACTTCGGTGCCTTTGCCACCAACGCGGTGAGCCGGCGATTGATGAGTGGCTGGTGGGAACGCGTGGTCTTCTCCGACCTGCGCGATCCGCTGCCGTTTCACCTGCACGACTACCGCACGCACACCGCAGCCTTGAGTGGCGAGAACCTGAGCCTGAGCATTCTGGCGAGCTGCTCGATTCCGTACTGGCTCGACCCGGTGCACAACATTCCCGGCGCGCCGCGCGGCGCGTACTGGGACGGCGGTATCACCGACTACCACCTGCACCTGAACTACGCGTCGATTGCCGACACCACGAACGAACCCGCGCTGGTGCTGTACCCGCACTTCCAGAGCACCGTCGTTCCCGGCTGGCTCGACAAGTTCTTCAAGTACCGCCACCGCGCGACGGCGCACTTGTCGAACCTGATCGTGCTGTCGCCGAACCCCGAGTGGGTGAAGACGCTGCCCAACGCGAAGCTGCCCGACCGCACCGACTTTCGCCACTTCGGCGACGACACCAAGGCGCGTGTCGCGGCGTGGTCGATGGCGGTGAAAGAAAGCGAGCGGCTGCGCGACGAATTCGCCCTCTGGGTTTCGGGCCGCTTGGCCATCGACGTGCAAGCCCTGGTCTGACGAGACCTGCCGAAACAGATCGGCACAGAAACTTTTCGCGGCATTGCATCCAGTGCCGAAGTGGCGGCGTAAGGCACCGCAGACGCTGAAAGCCGGGCTCAGGCCCGAAGCGTCAAGAGGAGCCAGCCACCGGTGTCACCGGTGGTCGCCACCGAACCACTTCACGCAAAGGATGACGACATGAAATCTCAACGATTGGGTTCCACCCGAGTTCTGCCGCTGCTGGCAGCCATCGGCGCCGTGTACGGCCTGAGCGCGCTGCCGGCACACGCCTCCAGCCACCGCGAAGCGCCGTCGATCACGACCACGCCCAAGGTCGACGCGGCCGACTTCTACATGTTCAACAGCTACGAGCCCGGCCGCACCGGCTTCGTCACGTTGATTGCCGATTACCTGCCGGACCAGAGTTCGTATGGTGGCCCAAATTACTTCAAGCTCGACCCGAACGCGCTCTACGAGATCCACGTCGACAACGTCGGTGATGCGAAAGAGCACATCACCTTCCAGTTCCGTTTCAAGAACGCACTGAAGGCCAAGACGTTGAAGATCGGCGACAAGGACGTGCAGATTCCGCTGACCCAATTCGGTGTGGTTGCCGACCCGGCCGCCGCCACGCTCAAC
>JANYFX010000162.1 GCA_025359585.1 Rhizobacter sp.
CGTGCCAGCCGCCAGATCAGGTAGGGCACGGTGAAGATGATCAGCATCGCGATCAGGAAGATTTCTGTCGTGCTCATGGGGCAGGGTGGCGCGGTGCGCGCTTGAATCGTGGGTCGGGCAAAAGGCCGGCAGTGTGCCATGGTCCTGCCGGCCCGGCCCTTCACGATGCCATGGGCGCGCGGCTCACTCTTCCCACTGGAACCGCGCGATCGCCAGCCCCGCGAACACGGCGCTGAAGGCCAGCATCGCGAGCACCGGCATAACCGCTGCTTCGAGCGGCAGGCCGCGCCAGGTCATCGCATCCAGCCCGTCGATGGCCCAACGCGTCGGCACGAACAGCGAGAGCTTCTGCAGCCAGGCCGGGAAGATGAACGACGGCACCCACGCGCCACCGAGCATCACCAGCAGCAGCGTCGCCAGGATCGCCAGGCCGCGGGTGGCCTCGGGCGTTTTGCCGAGGGCGGCGATCAGCAAGCCGAAGCTCGCCGTCAACAGCGCGAACGCGATCAGCACCGCGACGAAGCCGATCACGCTGCCCTCGACGCGCACCTTGAACGCGGCCATCGCCACCGCGTAGATCACCACGAACACGATCAGCGCGATCAGCGCGGTGCTCGCGATGCGGCTGCCGAGCAGCTTGCTGCGCGAGAGCGGCGCGGCGCGCAGCCGCTTCCACAGGCCGAGGCGGCGCATCAGCAGCAGGCCGACGGCCATGTCCACGCCCATCAGCAGGATGAACTGCACGCCCATGCCGGCGAAGGAGTGCGCGTAGCTGTTGTAGTGGGTCTCGGGTTGCGAGCTGGCTTCGACTTCGCGGGTGCTGAAAGGCACGCTGAAGCTCGGGCCGCCGGGGGCTGCTGCCGATGACGCCGCAGAGGCTGCTGTCGAGGCCGGGGTGCTGCGTTCCTGCACCTTCGCGATGCTGTCGAACATGGTGGTCAGCTCGTTGCGCTGATCGGCCGGCATCTGCCCGTTCTTGAGCACCTGCTCGCGCATGTCTTTCATCATCGGCCCGGCACCCGAGAGCATCGACTGGCTCACGTTCTCCATCACGTGCTGGGCCAGCAGCCCGCGCACCAGCGGCAGCACCATCGATTGCGAGGGGTCGTAGTGCAGCACGATCTCGGGCTTGTCGGCGCTGCCGAAGAGCGCGTTGCCGGCCTTCGCGCCGAAGCCCGCCGGCAAGGTGACCGAAGCGCGCAGCGTGCCGGCCTTGACCTGCGCGAGCGCGTCGGCCTCGTTCGTGTCGCTGACCGTCAGCGCGCTGTCGGCGCGCATCGCCGCCACGATCTTGGCCGAGAGGTCGCTGTGGTCGAGGTCGGTGATCGCGATCGGAATGTTGGCGGGCTTGTCGCCACCGCTCCCGAACAGGCTGCCGAAAAACGCGGCGATGAGAATGGGCGCGGCGATGCTCATGATCACCGAGCGGCGGTTCGAGAAGTAAAGCACCAGGTCTTTGCGGACCAGCGCGATGAAGGCGTTCATGTCTTGTGTCCTTGGTGTTCAGTCGCGAAGCTGGCGCCCGGTGAGGGCGAGAAACACGTCTTCAAGGTTGGCGCGGCCCGAGCTCAGGTGGCGCACCGACACGCCGCTCGCGCTCACGGCCTGCAACACGGCGCTGGCACAGCGCGTCAGGTCGTCCAGGCCGAGCGTCAGCTTGCCGGCCTCGAACTGCACCTGCTTCACGCCGTCGATGCGCTGCAGCGCGGCGATGTCGGGCGCACCTTCGATTTCTAGCGCCAGTGTCTGCGCCGCCGGCAAGGCCCGCAGCAACTCGGCCAGCGTGCCGCTCGCCACCACCTTGCCGTGGTCGATGATGACGATGCGGTCGGCCAGCCGCTCGGCCTCTTCCATGTAGTGCGTGGTGTAGACCAGCGCCTTGCCGGCGCGCTTGAGCGCTTCGAGGTTGTCGAAGATCGCGTTGCGGCTTTGCGGGTCGACGCCGGCGGTGGGCTCGTCGAGCAAGAGCACATCGGGGTCGTGCACCAGCGCGCAGGCGATGTTCAGGCGGCGCTTCATGCCGCCGCTGAAGGTGGCGGGTTTGTCGCGCGCGCGGTCGGCCAGGCCGACCATCTCGAGCACCTCCATCGCGCGTTTCTTGAGCGTGGCTTTGGGCAGGTCATAGAGCGCGCCGAAGAGTTCGATGTTGGCCAGCGCCGGCAGGTCTTCGAACAGCGCCAGGTCTTGCGGCACGAGGCCGATGCGGCGCTTGAAGCCGAACTCGTCGGCCGCGATCGTGCGGCCGCTCACCGTGACCGAGCCGGCGTCGGCACGCGTCAGCCCGGCGATCATGCCGACGGTGGTCGACTTGCCCGCGCCGTTCGGCCCGAGCAGGCCCAGCACCTCGCCAGCGCGCACCGAGAGCGACACGTCGGCCACCGCCGTGCGTTCGCCGTAAGCCTTGCGCAGCCCTTGCGCTTGCAACACGTCGTTCATCCACCGCTCCCCGAGTTTTGAATGAAGGCGATGCTACGCAGTGGCACCGAGGCTGCGGGCGGGCTGCGACGAATCGCCAGCGCGGTGGCGCCAACGGCCGCTTACCGGTGCGAATGGCGTTCTGCGAATGGGCGGCAAGCACCGTTGACGCGAGCGCCTCGCGCAAGGCACGATGCGCGCACATGAGCCGTATCGACCTGAAGACCGCACCGTCCGTTTGGCAAACCCAACGCCTGCAACTCGAATCACCCCGGCCCGAACACGCCGCCGCCTTTGCGGCCGGCGTGGCCGCCTCGATGCCCGGGTTGGCCTATGTGGCGTGGGGGCTGCGCCCGCGCGATGTCGACTGGGCCCGGCGCTTCTGCGAAGACGATGCGCGCAGCATGGCCGCCGGCGAAGACCTTGTGTTCCATGTCTTCGAGATCGCCGACGGTGGCTGGGTCGGTCGCATCGACGTGCACACGATAGCCTTCGAAGCCGCGCGCGGCGAAATCGGCTACGTCGGCGATGTGCGCCGCGCCGGCCGCGGGCTGATGCGCGAGGCCGCGGGGGCGGTGATCGCGCTGTGCTTTCGGCTCGGCTTCGAGCGCATCGAGGCGATGAGCGACGCCCGCAACACCCGCGCGATCCACTTCGCTGAAACCTTGGGGATGCAGCGCGAAGGCCTGTTGCGCCACCACGAGCGCGACCCGCAGGGGCAGCTTTGCGACATGGCGCTGTACGCAGTGCTGCGCCCGTGATCGGCTGCGGTGTGGTTCAGCGCACCCGAAGCGCATCGCGGCGCTGCTGCAGAAAACGCCGCACGGCCGGGTCGGCTTCGAGGCCGATCGCACGGACATAGGCGGCGTCGGCTGCAACGGCCGCACCGCTGCGCGCGAGCAAGCCGGCGCGCGCGGCCCAATAGGGCTGGTAGTCCCGCAAGCGTGCGTCGCTGCCGATGGCGTCGAGCGCCGCGAGGCCGGCGGCCGCGCCCTGGGTCTCTGCAATCGCCACGGCGCGGTTGATCGCGACCACCGGCGAACCCGTCATCAGCGCGAGCGCGTCGTAGAGCTGCGCGATCG
>JANYFX010000180.1 GCA_025359585.1 Rhizobacter sp.
TGCGCAGGCCTCGCCGGTGCGATCGAAGTAGCGGCGGTGCACACGAATGCGAACGCGTCGCTGATCGCGGGTTATGGCTACGCCGGCATCCTGGTGTCGTTCATCGCACGGCATAACCCGATCGCGGTGATTCCGGTCGCGATCCTGTTCGGCGGCTTCGGCGCGGCCGGCAGTTTGCTGCAGCGCCGGCTCGGTTTGCCCGATGCCTCGGTGCAGGTGCTCACGTAGGTTTGACGGTGCTGTTCAGCGGCACCTCGCGCGGCGACATCGAGCGCCGGAAACGTTCGCCGGCTGCTTTCCAGTCGACACCGCGCAGTGCTTCGCTCGCCAGGATCAGCACGAAGGCGATGCCTTGCAGCACCTGCACCGACGCATCCGGCAAGCCGAGCCGGCGCTGCAGCAGACTGCCTGCCGCGCCGAAGCCGCCGAACAGGATCGCAACCGGAATCACTGCGATCGGGTTGTGGCGTGCGATGAACGACACCAGGATGCCGGCGTAGCCATAACCCGCGATCAGCGACGCGTTCGCATTCGTGTGCACCGCCGCTACTTCGATCGCACCGGCGAGGCCTGCGCAGCCACCGCCGAGCGCACACGCCAGCAGGATCAGCCCGCTCGCCGGCAGGCCCACGAGTTGCGCGGTGCGCGGGTTCCCACCGACGACGCGCACCGAGAAGCCGCGTGCGGTGAGGGTTAGCCACAGGCCAAGTGCGATGCAGGCCAATACGCCGATCACGAAACCCCAGTGCACGTCGGAGCCCCCGATGCCACCGATGCGCAAGGCTTCTTCGATCGTTCGTGTGGAGGGTTTGTTCAGCGTCGCCGGGTCGCGCATCGGGCCTTCGACCAGTTGCTTGAAGATCGCGATGGCCGTGTACGCGAGCAGCAGGCTGCTGATGGTTTCGTTCACACCGCGGTACTGGCGCAGCGCGCCGGCCATCGCGATCCACGCCGCGCCGATCACGAAGCCGGCGACGCACAGAACCGTGGTGCCGATGATGTTGCCTGGCAGCGGCATCAGGTAAGGAACAGCCGCTGCGGCAAGACCTCCGAGCACCAGTGCACCTTCACCACCGATGATGACCAGGCCGGCACGAGCCGGCAGCGCCACGCACAGCGCGGTGAGCATCAATGGCGCAGCTCGTGTCAGCGTGTTCTGCCACGAGAACCAGTCGCCGAACGCGCCCTTGAACAGCAGCAGCCAGGTCTCGACCGGGCTCACGCCGCCGAGCCAGACGAACACGCCGAACAAGAGCAGTGCGCCGATCAGCGCACCAATCGGAAGCAACGCGTCGGCAAGGTTCTTGTGCATGGCTCGGCCTCGCGAAATGCGTGCCCGGACCTAGACCGAACCGATCACACCTTCGACGAGGTAGTTCATGCCTTCGAGCGCCGGGTCGGTCTGCTTCAAGGTCGTCGGCACCACGACCGCGCCCTTGTTGTTCTTCAGCCCCGCGACGAAGATGTCGAAGCCGCCCGCCAGCATCTTGGCCTTGATGGCGTCGGCCATCTTCTTCGCGGGTTCCGGCACCATCGAGCCGTAAGGCGACATCTTCACGTAGCCTTCCTTCAAACCGCCGCGCGAGAAGTTCGGGTGCGGCTTGCCGCCTTGCGCCGCGTCGACGATGCTCTTGTAGACGGTGGTCCAGTTCCACTCGGCCCCGGTCAGGTATGCGGCCGGGGCCAGCTTGGCCTGGCTCACGTGGTAACCGCAGACCATCTTGCCGCGCTTCGCGGCGGTCTCGACGATCACCTTCGGGCTGTCGACGTGCATCGTGAAGACATCGATGCCCTGGTCGGCCAGGCTGTTCGTCGCTTCGGCTTCTTTCACCGGCATCGACCACTCGCCGGTGAAGATCACCGTGGTCGTGATCTTCGGGTCGACCGAGCGCGCGCCCATCGTGAAGGCGTTGATGTTGCGCAGCACCTGCGGGATCGGTTTGGCGGCCACGAAGCCGAGCTTCTTGCTCTTGCTCATGTGGCCCGCGATCACGCCGTTCAGGTACTGGCACTCGTCGATGTAGCCGAAGTAGCTGCCGGTGTTCTTCGGGTGCTTGCCTTCGGTCCACATGCCGCCGCAGTGCGAGAAGCGCACGTCGGTTTCCTTCGCGGCCAAGCCGATCAGGTAGGGGTCGAAGTAGCCGTAGGAGGTGGGGAACAGCA
>JANYFX010000185.1 GCA_025359585.1 Rhizobacter sp.
CGATCAGCCGGCTCTTCATCGCGCCGAAGCGCTTGCGCAGGTCCATCACCCAATGCGGGAAGAAGGTGAAGGCGAGCGAGTGCGGCACCGCGAACTCGATCATGTCGTGCCCGGCCGCCTTGTGGCCGCGCATCATGTTGCGGGTGGTCTGCAGCGCGCCGAGGATCTCGAGCGCCTGCGCGTGCACGGTTTCACCGGCGGGCGTGAGGCGGGTCGGGTACGAAGAGCGGTCCACGAGGTCGATGCCGGCCCAGGCTTCGAGCGACTGGATGCGGCGCGAGAACGCCGGTTGCGTGACATGCCGCAACTGCGCCGAGCGCGAGAAGCTGCGCGTCTCGGCCAGGCTCACGAAGTCTTCAAGCCATTTGGTTTCCACGCGGGCCAGTGTAGCGACCCGCACCGAAGCCGACCGCCCGGGAAGACGGCAGCCGGGCGCTTCGCCTGGCTACAGCTTCGCCGAACGGATCGGCGTGCTGCCGAAGTAACGCACCAGTTCGTTGGCCAAGCGAACCCGCGCAGTCCTGTCGGCGGCATCGGCCTGGGTGCGCACGGGCATGTCGATCGTCAAGGCGTTGCCGGCGCGGCGATCGACCGCCGAGACACGGAACGTGACCTGGCCTTCGACACCGCGGCAGGCCAGCGCGCCGCTCACCGGCGTCAACACCATGAAGCGGTCGGAGCCCAGCTCCACGCCACGGGCGCGAAGCGCGGTTTCGATGTCGGCGGCGGCGCGGGCACGCAATGCGGTCAAGGTGGCAGCGGCTTGCTCGGCCGAGGGACTGGTGCCGGCGCAGGCTTCGAAGCCGAAGCTCTGGTTCTCGACCCACACCAGGTTCGCCGCGTCGGGCGGGGCGGCCACGGCACCCATGCAGGTGGCGGCCAGCGCGACCAAGGCAGTCCAAGGGCTGAGTTTTGCGGTGACCTTCATCTCGTTCGCCTTTGTGAATCAATCGGTAACGAGACTCTAGGGAAGGCGCGGTGCCACGAACGGCGTCGAGCCGAAGCGGCGTTGCCGACTTCACGGGCGGAATTCACGCGTGGCGCGATATCTTTCGGCTCAGGCTTCGGCGAGCGCCTCGGTGTCGTCGGTCGCGCTCTGCTGCAAGCGCCACATGTCGGCGTAGCGTCCGTCGAGTTCGAGCAGTTCCGCGTGCGAGCCGCGTTCGAGAATGCGGCCCTGCTCCATCACGAGGATCTGGTGCGCATCGACCACCGTGGACAAGCGGTGCGCGATCACCAGCGCTGTCTTGTTGCGCGCCGCGCTTCGCAGCTCTTCCTGGATGGCACGCTCGTTGGCCGAGTCGAGCGCCGAGGTGGCTTCGTCGAAGATCAAAACAGGCGGGTTCTTCAGCAAAGTGCGGGCGATCGCCACACGCTGCTTTTCGCCGCCTGAGAGTTTCAGCCCGCGCTCGCCGACCATCGTGTCGTAACCCTTCGGCGTGGAGCTGATGAAGTTGTGGATGTGCGCCGCCTTCGCCGCGCCTTCCACCTCGGCCCGGCCCGCACCCGGGCGGCCATAGGCGATGTTGTATTCGACCGTGTCGTTGAACAGCACCGTGTCTTGCGGCACGATGCCGATGGCCTGCCGCAGGCTCTGCTGCGTGATCTCGCGAATGTCCTGCCCGTCGATGCTGATGCGCCCGGCGTTCACGTCGTAGAAGCGAAACATCAGCCGCGCCAGCGTACTCTTGCCCGAGCCCGAAGGGCCGACCACCGCGACCGTCTTGCCGGCCGGAATCTCGAAGCTCACATCGTGCAGGATGGTGCGGTCGGCGTCATAGCCGAAGCGCACGTTCTCGAATCTCACGGCCCCACCGGCATGCAGCAGCGGCTTGGCATCGGGTGAATCGGCGATCTCGCGGTTTTGCTCCAGCAGGCCGAACATCTTCTCCATGTCGATCATCGACTGCTTGATCTCGCGGTAGATCACGCCGAGGAAGTTGAGCGGGATGTAGAGCTGGATCATCAGCGCATTCACCAGCACCAGATCGCCGAGCGTCATGGTCCCGGCGACCACGCCCAGCGTCGCGCGCCAGACCAGCAGCGTCACCGCCGTGGCGATGATCAGGC
>JANYFX010000221.1 GCA_025359585.1 Rhizobacter sp.
GGCGCGACACTGGTCACGGGCGGCAAGAAGTTCGGCCAGCGCTATTTCGAACCGACGGTGCTGACGAACGCCACCAAGGACATGCTCTGCGCCCGCGAAGAAACCTTCGGCCCGGTGGCGCCGGTGTTCAGGTTCAAGACCGAGGCCGAGGCCGTCGCGCTGGCCAACGACACCGAGTTCGGCCTGGCCGCGTACTTCTACAGCCGCGACGTGGGCCGCATCTTCCGCGTCGGCGAAGCGCTCGAATCGGGCATGGTGGGCGTGAACACCGGCATCATCTCGACGGCAGAAGTGCCGTTCGGCGGTGTCAAACAATCGGGCCTGGGCCGCGAGGGTTCGCACCACGGCATCGACGACTACGTCGAGATCAAGTACCTGTGCCTGGGTGACATTCTGAAGTGACCGCTGTCGTGCGGGGCTGCGGCCAGCTCAGTCGTCGTTCGCGGCCTGCACCAGCCGGCCGCCCGCGTCCGACATGCTCGTCAGACCGGCGCGGCCTTGCGCCGCGGCAGAAGCCGCCAGCCCGAGCGCCCGGCGCAGCAGCGCATCGGGCTGGGCGCCGTCGTGCGGGTACTGGCCGATGCCCAGCGCCACCGACACGGCCACCGTTTCACCCGCGACCGTGAACGGATCGAGCAGCGCTTTCAACAACTTGGCGCCGACTTTTTCGGCGTCCGTCGGCGCGAGGATCGAGCCGAGCAGCACCCCGAACGAGGCATCGCCGAGCGCTGCCACCACGTCGCTGGCACGCACGCCGGCGCGCAGGCGCACGGCGATCTTGCGACGCAGAACATGCGCCGCCTCCAGGCCGAGGCGGGCTTGCGTGTTCGCCAGGCCTTCGATGCGCAACACCAGCACCGCCATCGGCGCAGGCTCGCGCTCGCGCAGCGCCAGCAGGTGACTCATGTGCTCGATCAATTGCTGCTGGTGCGGCAGGCCGGTGGCCAGGTCGGTCGCGTAGGACTTGCGGGCATCTTGCTCGACACGTTTGCGCTCGATGGCGGCACGAATGCGCTGCGGCAGCGAAGCCGCCTCGAGTTCGTCGAAGCCGAGAACGTCCTGTGCGCCGCGCTGCAGACACGCGAGCACGGCCTCGGTGTTGAGCCCGGCGCCGACCACCAGAGTTGCGGGCGCCATCACACCCACTTCGGCCAGCCCGGCGGTGCCGGTGGCCAGGGCGGCGTCGATCAGCAGCGCATCGCAGGCATGGGCGGCGAGGTGTGCTTGCGCCTGCGCCGGGTCGCTGCACAGCGTGACTGCGAACGGGCCGAACGGCGAGCTTTCGAGAGCCCGAACGCTGGCGTCAGCAAGCTTCAGGAGGGCTAAAACGCTCAGAGGAGTCGAAAGCATGGGGGAGTCAAACGGCGGCCAGGGTGGCGGATTGTCAGGGCGCCGCTGTCCGGCCAGCATGCGGCCCTTCCCTGAGCCGGGACACCGCGGGCCGGCCTGCGGCAGCGCTGGCCGTCAGGCCGCGACCACGTCGCGAAGCGTCGGCGCCGCCCGGGCCAGGCGTTTGAAGGTGGCGAGGTCTTGGTCGATCTGGTCGAGCTCGCAGATCAGGCGGGCCAGTTTGGCCTCGCTGCGCTCACCGGCACCACCCACGGAATTGATCTCGTCGCGGAGCCGAGCGTAGTTGTTCTTGAGTTCGTTGAGAGACATGGCCCGATCCTCGTCGCGACGCACCACCTGGTGCGCCGGAACAGAGTGTCACCGCGCGTGCGGGCCGACACCATCACTCGGGTGAGGGGGTCCGGGGGCTTGAAAAAAAGCGGCCCGGATGCATGAGGTTCGTTCCCGAATGGCCTGCACGCCACGGCACAGGGTTTTCGCTTTCGGCACGCACCAAAAAATGCCGCAAGCCGGGCGAGGCGCGTGGAGCGGGTGAGGGGAATCGAACCCCTGTATGAAGCTTGGGAAGCTGCCGTTCTACCATTGAACTACACCCGCAGATCGCAACGAATTCTAGCCTGCGGGCCGGTCACCCCCGGCCTGGGTCTTGTGGCTGCGGCCAAGGCCGAGCGCGCCGGTAGACAACGCGACCCCGCAAACGATCACCGCTGCGCAGACGAGCGTCCACGACGTGATGTGCTCGCCCAGAAACACCGACCCGTAGAAGGCCGCGAACACCGGCACCAGAAAGGTCACGGTCAAGGCACGTGCCGGCCCGGCGGCTTCGATCAAACGGAAGTACAGGATGTAGGCCACCCCCGTGCACAACACGCCCAACACCAAGAGCGCCCACCACGCTCGCGCGCCGGGCAGTTGTACCGGCCACAACCAGACGGCGGGCAGCGCGAGAAAAGCGGTGGCGCCCATCTGGCTTCCAGCCGCCGTGGCGAGCGGCGCCACGCCACCCAGCCAGCGGCGTGTCGCGCTCGCTGCGATGCCGTAGCACAGGCAGCCACCCAGGCACGCGAGCACGGCCCACAGGGCCGCTCGGCCCTCGGCGCCCGAGCGGAGGCCGATGGTGTGCCCAGCCAACATCACCACGCCGACGAACCCGATCACGAGGCCCAGCACGCGCGAGCCGCGCGGCCGCTCGCTGAACCAGGCCCAGGCCACCAATGCGCCGAACATCGGCGCAGTGGCGTTGAGCACGGCAGCGAGGCCGCCGGTGGTCGTCAGCAGCGCAAAGCAGAACAAGGCGAACGGCAAGCCGGAGTTGAAGATGCCGACGCCGAAAATCGCCTTCCAGTGCCGAACGAGCGCCGGCCCCTGCCCTCGCCACAGCGCGATCGGCAGCAGGAACAAAGTGGCGATCGCCACCCGCGCCGCTGCCGCCGGTAGCGCGCCGAACTCGGCGGCACCGACACGCATGAACAGGAACGATGCGCCCCAGAGCGCGGCCAGCAGGACAAGGTCGATCAACCAACTGCGCGCTTTGCGATTGCGTGGCTCAGCCGCGGGGGTGAACGTGGAAGCAGTGCGGAGATTCGGCATGCTTCGATGCTACGTTCGCGTGCAGCGGCTTCGCGCTGTTTCCGGACATCTCGCCCCGGCCGCACCCCCGATGAGTGGTAGAACGCCAGCTTTCCCACGCACCGCCAGCCTCGCACCATGCCCGAGCCTACCGACGACACCCCCGCCCTGCACGCCGGGCGCCCTGCCCGGCCGATCCGCAGCTACGTGCTGCGCACCGGGCGCATGGGCAGCGGCCAGAAGCGGGCGCTGGTGGAACTGGCGCCACGTTTTGTGCTCCCCTGCGAAGCCCGCCCCCTGGATGCTGCCGCGGTCTTCGGCCGTACTGCACCACTCGTGCTCGAAATCGGTTTCGGCATGGGCGACGCCACGGCGCAGATCGCGGCCGCCTTGCCGGGCACCGACTTCATCGGCGTCGAAGTGCACGAGCCCGGCGTGGGCGCGCTGCTGCAGCGCATCGACGAGGCTGCGTTGAGCAACCTGCGCATCGTGCAGTTCGATGCCGTGCTGGTGCTCGAACACATGATCGCGCCCGGTTCACTGGCAGGCGTGCACGTGTTCTTCCCCGACCCGTGGCACAAGAAAAAACACAACAAGCGCCGCCTGATCCAGCCGCCGCTGGTGCAGTTGCTGCAGAGCCGGCTGGCGCCGGGCGGCTATCTGCACTGCGCGACCGACTGGCAGCCGTACGCCGAACAGATGCTGGAGGTGCTGTCGGCCGAGCCGGCGCTGCGCAACACGGCGGAGGGCTTCGCCGACAAGCCCGACTACCGGCCGCTGACGAAGTTCGAGAACCGTGGCATCAAGCTCGGCCACGGGGTCTGGGACCTGGTGTTCGTCAAGCGCTGAAGGCTTCGAGCCTTCAGTCGGCCCAGGTCACGAGGCCGGTGTAGGCCGTCACCAGCACCACGATGCCGAACGCGATGCGGTACCACGCGAACGCCACGAAGCTGTGGGTCGAGATGTAGCGCAGCAGCCAGCGCACGCACAACCACGCCGAGACAAATGAAAACAGCAGGCCCACGCCGAAGAGCGGAATGTCTGCGACCGACAGCAACGCGCGCTCTTTCCAGAGGCTGTAAGCCCCGGCGCCCATCAGCGTCGGAATCGCCAGGAAGAAGCTGAAGTCGGTGGCGGCCTTGCGCGACAGGCCCAGCAGCATGCCACCGATGATCGTCGCCCCCGAGCGGCTGGTGCCCGGGATCATGCCCAGGCACTGCACGAATCCAACCTTCAGCGCGTCGAGCGGCGACATGTCGTCGACCTCTTGAATTCGCACTTTCAGCGTGGCCTTACGCTCCACCCACAGAATGATCAAGGCCCCGACGACGAACGCAGCGGCCACCACCGGCGCATTGAACAGGTGCGCCTTGATGGTCTTGTAGGCCAGCAGCCCGATCACCGCCGCCGGCAGGAAGCCGATGCCCACGTTGAGCACGAAGCGGCGTGCCGCCGCGCTGTCCGACAAGTGCGCCACCGCGCCCGAAAGCCGGTGCCAGTACACGATCACCACGGCGAGGATCGCGCCGGTCTGGATCGCGATGTCGAACACCTTGCTCTTGTCGTCGGAAAAGCCGAGCAGCGAGCCGGTGAGGATGAGGTGCCCGGTGCTGGACACCGGCAGAAATTCTGTCAGGCCTTCGACGATCCCCATGACCGCGGCTTTGACGAGCAGGATGAGATCCAAGAAACACTCCGCTGAAAAACACCCGGCATTTTAGCGATGCCCGCCGAAGGCCCCCTCAGCGCGGCTCGATCGGCAGCAGCGTCACCAGCAAACCGCGCGGCGTGACACGCAACTCGCTCGGCCGGTAGCCGCGCCCCTGCACCGCTTCCACATCTTTCGGCCGCAGCGTGTGGATCACCTGGTCGTCGAGCCCTTGCTCGGCCAGCAGCGTGCCGATGCGCTCGAGCTGGCGCTGCAGCGGCGCCGGCGCGCCATCGATCTGCAAACGCTCGACGCGCACCTGCGTCACCCGCAGCGTGTTGTCGCTGGGCTCGAAGCGCAGCCCGAAGCTCAAGGCCAGCGCGCCGCTGTGCTGCGAGCGCAGCAGACGGTCGGTGCTGGCGATGTCAAAGTCGGTCGCGATGCGGTTGCTTTCCGGCAGCAGGCGCAGGCGCGGCGCGCTCACCGTCACGTCGAAGATCTCGAGCACGCGGCGGGTCAGCGGGAAGCGCCGCGACAGCAGTTGTTCCAGCTGTGCCTGTGTGACCTCGACCGTGCGCGGCCCGAGAATCGCGGCGCAACCGGGAAGCAGCGCGGCGGCAGCGATCACCGCCGACAAGAGCAAATGGCGTCGTTTCATCGGCGCGATTCTAGGCAGCCACCGGGTAGGTCACCTTGACCCCCCGGGCCGCGCCCGGTACATTACTGACCCACCAGTCAGTATGAAGTCCTCTGCCCCCCAGACCCCGATGCCGCCAGCGCGCCAGCGCCGCAAGCAGGCCCGCCCGATGGAGCTGCTCGATGCGGCGCTCGACCTGTTCGTCGAGCGCGGCTTCGCCGCCACCCGCTCCGAAGACGTGGCGGCGCGCGCCGGCGTTTCCAAAGGCACGCTGTACCTGTACTACCCGAGCAAGGAAGAGTTGCTGAAAGCGGTGATCAGCCACAACGTGGTGAACCAGATCGCCGAAGGCACCGAAATCATTCGCCAGTTCAAGGGCAACTCCGCCGAGCTGCTTGCGATGGTGCTGCTGCTGTGGTGGGAGCGCATCGGCGAGACCCGCGCATCGGGCATCATCAAGCTGATGACATCGGAGGTGCGCAACTTCCCCGAAGTGGCGCAGTTCTATGTCGACGAGGTGGTGACGCCGTCGAACCAGATGCTCGCGCAGGTGATCCAGCGCGGCGTCGACCGTGGTGAATTTCGTGCGGTGAACGTGCCCGAGGTGGTGCACGCCCTGGTCGGCCCGCTGATCTTCCTCGTGCTCAACAAACACTCGCTCGGCGCCTGCTCCATCACCTATCTGCTGCAGCCGCGGGTGGTGATCACGGCGCTGATCGACATGGTGCTGAACGGGCTCGTGCCGCGCGGCGCCCCACCAGCTGCAGCGACCGTCGGGAACAGGGACAAGAAAAAATGAAACGCTGGATGAAATGGGCTGTTCCGCTGATCGCGGTGCTGATGCTGGGCGGCTTCGTGATGCGCGCCATCAAGATGAAGAAGCAGGACGAAGCCGCTTCCGCCGGCGCGCCAGCCGCGCCTGTGCTCGAACTGTCTGCGGCCGATGTGTTCGTGCTGCGCCCACTGGAACTTACACGCACGCTCGCGGTCTCGGGCGGCTTGAAGGCGGTGAACAGCGCGGTCGTGAAGGCCAAGGTCGCGGCCGAGATCAAGTCGCTGACGGTGCGTGAAGGCGACAGCGTCAAGGCCGGTCAGGTGATCGGCCAGCTCGACACGGCCGAATACGACCTGCGCCTGCGCCAGGCCGAGCAGACCGCCGCTTCGGCACGCGCCCAGCTCGACATCGCCAAGCGTGCGCTCGAGAACAACCGCGCGCTGGTGGCACAAGGCTTCATCTCGCCGACCGGCCTTGAAACCTCGGTCTCGAACGAAGCCGCCGCGCAAGCCACCTGGCAGTCGGCCGCCGCCGCGACCGAGCTCGCGCGCAAGTCGCGGGCCGACTCGGTGTTGATCGCGCCGATCAGCGGCGTGGTCTCGCAGCGCATGGCGCAGCCCGGCGAACGCGTGGGCATCGACGTGAAGATCGTCGAGGTCGTGGACCTGTCGCGCATCGAACTCGAAGCCGCGGTGGCGCCAGAAGACGTGGGCGGCGTGCTGGTCGGCCAGACCGCGCGCCTGTCGGTCGACGGCCTCGCCGAGCCCGCCACCGCGACGGTGGAACGCATCAACCCGAGCACGCAGTCTGGCTCCCGCGCGGTGCTCGTTTACCTGACGCTGCAGCCGCAGCCCGGCCTTGATGAATGGGGCCTGCTGGCGCCCGGTTTGAGCCAGGCG
>JANYFX010000236.1 GCA_025359585.1 Rhizobacter sp.
CAGCAGCCGGCACGCAGCAAGCCGGCCTGGAGCGCGAACGCGAACGCCTGGCCTGGCAGATCAGCGAAGTCGACAAGCTTGCGCCGGGCGCCGACGAATGGGCCGAGCTCGAAGCCGAGCACACGAAGCTGGCCAACGTGCAGTCGTTGATCGATGCGGCACGCACCGCGCTCGACGCCGTTTCCGACGCAGACGACAACGCCGATGCGCTCACCGGCCGCGCGCTCCACGCCTTGCAGGATGTGGCCTCGTTCGATGCACAGCTCGCATCCACGATCGAAGTGCTGCAAGGCGCGCAGGCGCAGTTGCAGGACGCGGCCCACACCCTCAGCAGTTATCTGAACCACACCGATCTGGAGCCGCAACGTTTGCAGGCGCTGGACGAGCGGCTCTCGGCCTGGGTGGGCCTGGCGCGGCGTTACCGCCGGCCGCCCTCGGAACTGGCGGCCTTGCTGGAGCAATGGAACGAAGAGTTGCGTGCCCTCGATGCCGCTGCCGATCTGGAGGCTTTGCAGCGCCAGCTCGCACGTGCGCTGGCCGCCTTCGGTGCCGAGGCGAAACGTGTGTCCGCAGCGCGCCACGCGGCCGTGCCCAAACTCGCCAACGCCGTCACGCAGGCCATGCAACAACTCGGCATGGCGGGTGGTCGCTTCGAGGTGGCGCTGACGAAACAGGACGCGCCGCAATCCTTCGGCCTCGAATCCGCAGAGTTCCTCGTCGCCGGCCACGCGGGCAGCACGCCTCGGCCGCTGGCCAAGGTGGCTTCGGGCGGCGAGCTGTCGCGCATCGCACTCGCGATCGCGGTGACGACGAGCCAGCTCGAAGGCAGCGACGCCGCGGCCGGCACGCTGATCTTCGACGAGATCGACGCCGGGGTCGGCGGTGCGGTGGCCGAAACCGTGGGCCGCCTGATGAAACAACTCGGCCGCGACCGCCAGGTGCTGGCGGTCACGCACCTGCCGCAGGTGGCGGCCTGTGCCGACCACCACTTCGTGGTCAGCAAACAACTGCGCGACGGACTCACGCTGAGCGAAGTGCACAGCGTCGGCGGTGAGTTGCGCGTGGCCGAAGTGGCGCGCATGCTGGGTGGCGAACGTTTGTCGAACACCCGCCTGGCGCACGCGCAAGAAATGCTTTCCGTGGCGGCCGAACCTGCAGCTTCGCCGCGAGCAAAAAAGAGACCATGAGCGAGCCCGTCAAACCCACCGCCGGCAGCGCCGCCTCGGCGGAATCGAACAAGGTCGGCGCGCTGCGCGAGGTGGTGCTGGTCACCGGCATCTCCGGCTCCGGCAAGTCGGTGGCGCTGCACGCGCTCGAAGACTCGGGCTTCTTCTGCGTCGACAACCTGCCGCCCGAGTTGCTGCGCGACTTTCTGCGCCTGGAACAGGAGCGGCTCGACCGCCGCGTGGCCATCGCCGTCGACGTGCGCAGCGCCGACTCGCTGCCGTACCTGCTCGATTTGCTGCAGCAACTCGGCAACGAAGGTGTGTCGATCCGCGTGGTGTTTCTCGACGCCAGCACCGACGCGCTGGTGCGGCGCTTTTCCGAAACGCGGCGCCCACACCCGCTGTCGGACGACACCGCCAGCGGCACGCTGGCGCGCCGTAAAAGCGACCAGGCGATCGACGGCCGGCGCGCACTGGTCGATGCGATCGAACTCGAGCGCGAGCTGCTGGCCGACCTGCGAGAAGTGGCGACCGTGGTCGACACCAGCCAGCTGCGCCCGGCACAGCTGCGGGTCTGGATGCGCGACATGGTGCGTGCCACCGGCAACCGCCTCACGCTCGTGTTCGAGAGCTTCGCGTTCAAACACGGCGTGCCACTCGATGCCGACTACGTGTTCGACGTGCGCGTACTGCCCAACCCGCACTACGTGCGCGAGCTGCGGCCGCTGACCGGCCGGGACACGCCGGTCGCCGACTATCTGCGGGCCCAGCCCGAAGTGGCCGAGATGTTGGGCCAGATCGAGGCCTTCTTGTCGCGCTGGTTGCCGGCCTTCGAAGGCGACCAGCGCAGTTACCTCACGGTCGCCATCGGCTGCACCGGCGGCCAGCACCGCTCGGTGTATTTTGTCGAGACGCTGGCAGAGCGTTTTCGCGATCTGGCCGCCACGCTGGTTCGTCACCGCGAGCTCGACGCACGCGACTGAAGGCGGTGCCGTTGATGGCTTTGAACACCCCGGCCACTGAACTGCCGCTGTTCCCGCTGCAGGCCGTGTTGTTCCCGGGCGGCCTGCTCGGCATGAAGGTGTTCGAAGCGCGTTATGTGGACCTGGTGACCGCCTGCTTGCGCGAGCAAAAGCAGTTCGGCGTGGTGGCCTTGCGAGCGGGCCGCGAAGCACGCAGGGTGGAAGACGGCAAACACTTCGAACCCACCGGTACGGTCGCCGAGCTCGTCGATGTCGACAGCGAACAGTCGGGCATTCTTCAGGTGCGCTGCCGGGGCCTGCAGCGTTTTGCGGTGATGCAGAGCCGGCAGCGGGCAGACGGCTTGTGGCTGGCCGCCACCGACGCGCTGCCGAACGACGCGCGGCTCGCACCCACACCCGCGCTGACCGAAGCGGTGCGTGGCCTGGCCAGCGCGATCGCTTCATTGAAAGAACGCGGCTCGGAGCCGTTTCTGGCGCCGCACCGTTTCGACGACGCGGGGTGGGTCGCCAACCGATGGTGCGAGATCCTGCCGATCTCGCTCGTCGCAAAACAAAAGCTGATGGAGTTGCCCGACCCGATGGTGCGGCTGCAACTGGTCGACGATTTCCTGCGCAGCCGGGGTGTGGTGAAGTAACTCGGGCCGGCACCGGGCCGCCCCATCTTCAGCTCTGCAGCAGCTTGCGCAAGGGCGCGGGCAAGCCGGCGGCGAGTGCGGCTTCCTGGGTGAACCAGCGCCCGCTCGGCCAGCCACGAACCAGCTCGGCCACGCGCGCCTCGCCGGTGCGCGCCGGCAAGGTCCAGCGCAAGGGGTGCAGTGTCCAGTCGAGGTGCGTGAGCGTGTGCTTGAAGCTGGGCAAGGTTTGCGCTTCGCCGGGCCAGCCGAGGCTCGCGGCCTCGAAGGCGGCGGCCGTGTCGAATTCGGGCAGGCTCCACAGGCCGGCCCACACACCGGTCGGCGGGCGCTGCACCAGCCAGACCCGGTCGCGCCATTGCAGCCACAACCAGACGTGCTCGCGTTTGCCGCGCTTGAGCTTGCGCGTCTTCACCGGAAATCGTTGCTGGCTCTGGGTGTTCGACGCGACGCACAGGCTTTGCACGGGGCACAGCAGACACGAGGGCGAGCGCTGCAGGCACAGCGTGGCGCCCAGGTCCATCAGCCCTTGTGTGTAACGTTCGATGCCTTCTTCGGGCAGCAGTTGCGTGGCCTGCGCCCACAGCGCGCGCTCTTGTGCCGCCTCGGCGAGATCGCCCTCGAAACCGAGCACGCGGGTCAATACGCGCTTGACGTTGCCGTCGAGAATCGCGACCCGCTCACCGAAACAGAACGCGGCGATCGCTGCCGCTGTGGAGCGGCCGATGCCGGGCAGTTGCGCCAGTTCGGCGCTGGCGCGTGGGAACTGCCCGCCGTGTTCGTTCACCACGGCCTGCGCGCAGCGGTGCAGGTTGCGGGCACGGCTGTAGTAGCCCAGGCCGCTCCAGAGCGCGAGCACATCGTCGAGCGGCGCGGTACCGAGCGCGTGCACATCGGGAAAGCGCTGCAGGAACCGTTCGTAGTACGAGAGCACGGTGCCGACCTGCGTCTGCTGCAACATGATCTCGGAGAGCCATACGCGGTAGGGGTCGCGGGTGTTTTGCCAGGGCAGCGTGTTGCGGCCATGCAGCCGCTGCCACTCGATGACCCGTGCGCTGAACGCAGGCTCTGTCGGGCGCGGTGCGCCGGCGGCCACCCGCGCCAAGTCAGGCCTGGGCGCGCAAGGGTTGCGCTGCTTCCTGGTCGCGCGCGCCCGGCGCGAGCGAGATCAGCGCAATCTCGGGCATCGGCCCGGCGCAGGCTTGCTCGCGCAGCGCTTCGAGCAGGTGGCGCGTGCGGCCGAGCAGGCTTTGCAGCCGCTCGTCTTGGGTTTCGATTTCGCCCAGGCGCAGTTCGAGTTCACTGGCCGCCGTTTGCACCCGTTCGAGCGACTCGCGCCGGCGCCTGAAATTGCGGCGCCGCTCACGCAGTTGCGAATCGACCTGGGCCGAGGTCGACTTGTTCCAGATCTCGAGGTCACCACTCGCGTTCTCGAACACCACGCGCAACTTGGAAACCAGCATGCGCCGGAACTGCTCCATGAACTTGGGCTGCGACAAGCGCAGCGCCTGCGTCAGGCCGAGGTACTGAACGTAGTTGCGCTCGATCAGGCTGAGCTCGTCCATGTAGCGCTCCATGTCGGGCGCCTTGGTGAGTGCCAGGCTGAAGCCGAACTCGGCGTTGAGCTTGGCAAACGACGCGCCGAGCATGTCGCGCACTTCGACGTTGAGATGCTGCGCACCGGACAGAAGCGCCCGCAGCTTGGTGCATAAAACGATGAACGCCTTTTTGGCGCCGAGGTTCAGCAGCGACTTGTTCATCACCGCCTGCATCTCGCTCACCTCTTCGCGCAGCCGGTCAGACGACAGGCCAACCAGCGCGTCTTTGAGCATGCGGCTGTGCACCACCCGCAGCGCCTGCAGGCGCACCGTGCATTGTTCGAACTCGGCCGTTTCAGCATCGACACGTTCGATCATCAGGCGCAGCTTGGAGCTGCTCTTGCCACGCAGGCCGCGCAGTTCGAGCATCTGCTCGGCGAGCTGACGGCGGGTGTCGCCCAGGCGCCGCGAAACATGGGTTTCGATCTGCTGCGCGCCTTCGAGCACCACGTCTTCGAGCACCTGGCGGCGCTGCGGCAAGAGCTGGGTGCCGAGTGCCGATTCGAGCTCGGGCAGGTGGCTGTCGCGCAGCGCTTCGTGATCACCCATGACACGTGCGGCAAGTGCCTGGCGCGCCGACAGGGGGAACACACGCTCGGCCGGAATGTCGAGCGTGCGCGCGGTTTCGCGCCGCACGCCGGCGATCTGCGCCTGCACCTGCTCGCGCGTGGCCAGCGGGTCGAGCAGCGCGTCGATCTTGTTCAGCACCACGAAGCGGGTCGGCGCGTGGCTGCCGAGGTGGTCGCGCCAGATCGCCATGTCGGACTTGGTGACGCCAGTGTCGGCACCGAGGATGAAAACGGTGGCGTGCGCCGACGGCAACAGGCTCAGCGTCAGCTCGGGTTCGGCGCCGATGGCGTTGAGCCCCGGCGTGTCGAGCACCACCAGGCCCTGCTTGAGCAACGGGTGCGGGTAGTTGATCAAGGCGTGGCGCCAGGCCGGCACTTCGACGCGGCCGGCGTCGTCGAGCGGCGGGTTGTCTTCGGGCTGGGCGTCGTCCCAGAAGCCGAGGGCACGCGCCTGGTCTTTGGTGACGAAGCTGGTGCGGGTGACCTCGAGCAGCGACTGCGCCAATTGATCAGGGTCGCGCACTTGCAGCGGCACGATCTTCCAGGCGCGGCGCTGCGGGCGCAGTTCGGTGAGCGAGAGCCCGTCGAGCCGCGTCTCGATCGGCAGCAACATCAGCGACGAAGGTTCGTCGGCGTCCCAGGCCAGCTCGACCGGGCACATCGTGGTGCGCCCCGGCGTGGCCGGCAGGATGCGCCGGCCGGTGTCGGCGAAGAAGATCGCGTTGATCAATTCCGACTTGCCGCGCGAGAACTCGGCGACGAAGGCGACCACCAGTTTTTCGTTGCCGAGCCGCTCGCGCAACGAGCCGACCTGCATGCTGGCCGAGTCGTCGATCAGCTCGTGTTCGCCGAGAAACCGGGCCACGTCTTCGAGCCGCTGCGCCAGTGCCGAACGCCAGCCGCTCAAGGCATCGAGACTGGTGGCGAACGAGGGCGTTGGTGTCATGAAGAGCAGCTAAGACGCGTTGGCAAAATGATCAGCGAATCATGGTAGCGCAAGCATTTGCGTGCCAGACGAATGAAACATCTGCTCACCAACACGGCGCGGGAAACTGCCAAGCAGTTCCCGAATCTCTCAGCGGCGTTGGCAGCCGGCGCAGAAAAATGTGGCGCGCTGGCCCTGCACGATGCGGCGAACCGTGCCGTCGCAGCGCACGCAGGGTTCGCCCGCGCGGCCATAGACACGCGCCTGCAGCTGGAACTCACCGGGCATGCCGTGGGCATCGCGAAAGTCGCGCAGCGTGGAGCCGCCGAGCGCCAGCGCGCGTGCGAGCGTTTCGCGCACCGCAGCGGCCAGCTTGTCGCAGCGCGCGCGGCTGACGCGGTCGCTGCGGGTGCGCGGGTCGATGCCGGCTTCGAAGAGCGCTTCGCAGGCGTAGATGTTGCCCGCGCCCACGACGATCGCACCGCCGAGCAGCGCTTGTTTGATCGCGACGCGGCGACCGCGCAGCGCAGCGTGCAGGTGCGCGCCCGTGAAGGCCGGGTCGAACGGTTCCAGCCCCAGGCTCGCGAGCAGCTTGCCGGCCATGCCTGTCTCGAGGGCAGGGGACCAGACGACGGCGCCGAAGCGCCTCGGGTCGGTCAGCCGCAGCGTGCCTTGCGCGGTGACCAGATCGAAGTGGTCGTGCGGGCCGGGGGCCTTCGGCGCAACATCGAAAGCGAGCGAACCCGACATGCCCAGGTGCATCAGCAGACCACCGCGGTCGAGGGCCAGCCACAAATATTTACCCCGCCGCGTCACTTCGCCAACGGCTTGCGACACGAGCGAATCGGGCTCGCAGCCGAGCGGCCAGCGCAAGGGTTTGCCGAGCCGCACGGCGTGAATCTGCGCACCGTGAATACGCCGCGCAAAGCTCTGGCGCGTGACTTCGACTTCGGGCAATTCAGGCATGAAGGGAATTATCGTGGCCGGCCGAGATCGCATTCCCCAGCCCTAGAATCTTTCAGCTTCTCCAGGAGTTCGTCGATGCCAGTTACCCCTCCCCGATTTCGGGTCGCCCGCACGCTGGTGGCCGTGGCGGCATCGATCGTGATGGCGCAAGGCGTTGTTGCTCAGGGCACCGACAACACCCAGCTCGCGCTCGCGAAGGTCGACAACTCCAACATCGACGCGCCGCTTTTTTACCAGCTGCTGATCGGCGAGATGCAGTTGCGCGAAGGCGAAGCCGGCGCCGCATTTCAGGTGATTCTCGACGCCGCACGCCGCACCAAGGACGAACAACTCTTTCGCCGCGCGACCGACATCGCGCTGCAGGCCCGCGCCGGCGACCAGGCCCTGGTGGCTGCGAAAGCCTGGCGCCAGACCCTGCCCGAGTCGCTCGAAGCCTTGCGTTACCAGGTGCAATTGTTGGTCGCGCTGAACCGCCCGCAAGAAGCGCTCGAACCGCTGCAGACATTGTTGAAGCTGACCCCGACCGCCGAACGCCCGAGCCTGATCACCGCGCTGCCGCGTTTCTTCGCGCGCAGTGCCGACAAGACCCAGATCGCCACGCTGACCGAACAGGTGGTGCGCCCCTACGTCGATGCGCCCGACACGCGTGTGGCCTCTCTGGTCACCGTCGGGCGCAGCTGGCTTGCCGCGCAAAACAACGTCAAGGCGCTGGCCCTGGCACAAGGCGCGTACGCACTGGACCCGACAGCGGAAGGCCCGGCGGTGCTCGCGCTCGAGATGCCGCCCGGCGATGCCGCCGCCGCGATCGTGCAGGGCCACCTGGCCGCCAAACCCGACAGCAACAGCGTGCGTCTGCTTTATGTGCGCGCCTTGCTGGCGGTGCCACGCTATGCCGACGCCACCGCGCAACTCGAAACGCTGACCCGCACCGCACCGCAGCTTGCACAAGCCTGGCTGACGCTGGGCGCGCTTCATCTGCAGTTGCGCGAGCCGGTGCCGGCGATCGCGGCCCTCCAGAAGTACGTGCAACTGGTGCAGGCGGGGGCTGCGATACCGAAGCCCGACGCCGATGCGGCCGACGACGACGCACCGGCATCGACCGAAGACGCGCTCACCCGAGCCTGGCTGCTGCTGGCCCAGGCGGCCGATCTGCAAGGCGACTTCCGCGCCTCCGAAGCCTGGCTCGCGAAGATCGAAGACCCGCAGCGTGCGCTCGAAGTGCAAACACGGCGCGCTTCGCTGCTGGCGCGCCAGGGCAAGCTGGCGCAGGCGCGCGAGCTGATCCGCAGCGTGCCCGAGAAGAGCCCGGCCGACGCCCGCGCCAAGCTGCTGGCCGAAGCGCAGGTGCTGCGCGACGCCAAACAATGGGCCGCGGCCAACAGCGTGCTGGCCAAGGCGAACCTGCAGTTCACCGACGACGTCGACCTGATCTACGAACAGTCGATGATGTTGGAGAAGCTCAACAAACTCGACGACATGGAGCGGCTGCTGCGCCGCGTGATCACGCTCAAGCCCGATCACCAGCATGCCTACAACGCCCTCGGTTATTCGCTCGCCGAACGCAATGTGCGTCTGCCCGAAGCGCGCACGCTGATCCGCAAAGCGCTCGACCTGAGCCCGGGCGAGCCATCGATCACCGACAGCCTGGGTTGGGTCGAGTACCGGATGGGCAACCGCGAAGAGGCCGTGCGCCTGCTGCGCGACGCTTACCGTGGGCAGCCCGACGCCGAAATTGCAGCGCATCTGGGCGAAGTGCTGTGGGTCAACGGCCAGAAAGACGAGGCCCGCACGGTCTGGCGCGAAGGCCGCAGCCGCGACGCCGCCAACGAAGTGCTGCGCGAGACCCTGGCGCGGTTGCGCGTCGGTCTATGAGACTGGCGGGCCGCACGACATCGCTCGTGGCGGTGGTGCTGATGAGCGCTTGCGCCGTCGCACCGAAGACCGTCGACAGCGTCGCCGGTGAAACGCTCAGCGGTCGGCTGGCGCTGCGCGTGGAAGCGGCCGAAGGTGCGCCAGCGCGGTCGGTCACTGCGGCATTCGAGCTGCAGGGAGACGCCGGTCGTGGCCGGCTCGACCTCAGCACGCCACTCGGCAGCGTGCTCGCACAAGCGCGCTGGGCACCTGGCAGCGTGGTGCTCGCCACACCGCAGGGCGACACGCGATTCGACGATCTGGATGCGCTGACCCGTGCCGTTCTCGGCGAAAGCCTGCCGGTCGCGGCACTGTTCGACTGGCTGCGCGGCCGGCCCTGGCCGGGTGCGGCCAGCACCCCGAGCGTCGCCCCGGCAGAACCCGGCTTCGAACAACTCGGCTGGGTTGTCAGCCTGGCGCGCTTCGAAGACGCGCAGGTCGCTGCGCGGCGGGCGCGCGCACCGGTTGTCACGGTGCGCGCCAAACTCGACCGGCCCTGAGCGATGGCGGTGCGTGCGCTCTGCGACGTGGTGGCGCCGGCCAAGCTGAACTTTTTCCTGCACGTGACCGGGCGCCGCGCCGACGGTTATCACCTGCTTCAGTCGCTGTTCGTGCTGATCGACTGGTGTGACACGCTGCACTTCGAGCTGCGTGGCGACGGCCAACTGGCGCGCCACGACCTGGCCGCCACGCTGCCCGACGACGACCTGTGCCTGCGCGCCGCCCGGTCGCTGCAGGCCGAGAGCGGCACGACGCTGGGCGCCGACATCTCGATCGAAAAAAGCGTGCCCTGGGGCGCCGGCATGGGCGGCGGCAGTTCCGACGCGGCCTCGACACTGCTGGCGCTGAACCGCCTCTGGGGCCTGAACTGGCCACGCTCCCGCCTGATGGCGCTGGGCCTGAAACTCGGCGCCGACGTGCCGTTCTTCGTGGGTGGAAACAACGCCTTCGTCGAAGGCATCGGCGAGCGGCTGACGCCCGTGCCGGTGGCGCCCGAGTGGCTGGCCGTCGTCAAGCCCGCAGCCAGCATCGAAACACGTGCCATCTTCGGCAGCCCGCTGCTGGTTCGAGACACCGAAGCTGTTATACTTGAAGGCTTGTCTGCGGGTGGGTTTGCCGGCATCGGCGCGTTTGAATTCGGACGCAACGATCTGCAAGCCCCCGCCGAAGCAGTGTGCGCAGAGGTGGCTCAGGCCGCTGAATTGCTGCAGCGTTGTTTCGGCAACAGCCGCATGACAGGCTCGGGCAGCGCGGTATTTGCACGGGCGTCGGTCGGAACAGGTGCAGCCGAGCAACCCATGGCCTCGATGCCGGCGGATCTTCCGCCCGGGTGGGTTGGCAGAATGTGCCGCAGTCTGAAGCAGCACCCGCTGGTCGGGTGGGCCGAAGACTGAGAAGGTTTTCGGTTTGCAGCCGCAAGGTTGCAAGCCCGTGTAGGGGAGTCGCCAAGTTGGTTAAGGCATCGGATTTTGATTCCGACATGCGAAGGTTCGAATCCTTCTTCCCCTGCCAAATATTTTGTTTCCCGGTGCGGTACCCCGTGCACGCCGGGGTTTCGTCTAGCCGGAGAGAACGTGCTTTTTAACACCGTGCTGTTCACCGGGAACGCGAACCCTGCGCTGGGCCAGGAAATCGCCACCCACCTGGGCGTCGAGTTGGGCAAGGCCAAGGTCGGCCGCTTCTCCGACGGCGAGGTCGACGTCGAGATTCATCAAAACGTTCGCGCCCGCGATATCTTCGTGATGCAGCCCACCTGCGCGCCCACGAACGAAAACCTGATGGAGCTGTGCATCATGGTCGACGCGCTCAAGCGCGCTTCCGCGCGGCGCGTCACGGCCGTCATTCCCTACTTCGGTTATGCCCGCCAAGACCGCCGCCCGCGCTCAACCCGCGTGCCGATCAGCGCGAAAGTGGTCGCCAACATGCTTGAGGCGGTCGGCGTAGAACGGCTGCTCACCATGGACCTGCATGCTGACCAGATTCAGGGGTTCTTCAACATCCCGGTCGACAACATCTACGCCTCGCCGGTGTTGCTCTCCGACCTGCAGTCCAAACGCTACGACGACCTCGTGGTCGTCTCGCCCGACGTGGGCGGCGTGGTGCGTGCCCGCGCGCTGGCCAAGCAGCTCAACTGCGACCTGGCCATCATCGACAAGCGCCGCCCGAAAGCCAACGTCTCCGAAGTGATGCACGTGATCGGCGAGATCGACGGCCGCAACTGCGTGATCATGGACGACATGATCGACACCGCTGGCACGCTCGTCAAAGCGGCCGAGGTGCTGAAGGAACGCGGCGCGAAGAAGGTCTACGCCTACTGCACGCACGCGGTGTTTTCCGGGCCTGCCATCGAACGCATCAAGAATTCGGCGCTCGACGAGGTCGTGATCACCAACACCATCCCGCTCAGCGAAGAGGGCAAGAAATGCACGAAGGTGCGCCAGCAATCGGTGGCGTTCCTGTTTGCCGAAACCATCCGCCGGATCTCCGACGGGGAATCGGTCACCTCCTTGTTCGCCGAGCAGAACAGTAATTTCTAGAAACGAGAGCGGGGTTCCTTCGGAACCCCTTCTTTGTCATGGGCCAGACGGCCCAGTTCACCCCGAAGGACCTGGTCGCGGGCCTTCACCACTTTGGAGTTATTCATGAAATTCACAGCTTTCGAGCGCACGCTGCAGGGGACCGGAGCGAGCCGCCGCCTGCGCATTGCGCAAAAGGTTCCGGGCATCGTTTATGGCGCGGGCACACCCGCCATGATCGAACTCGATCACAACGCACTTTTCTTCGCCCTGAAGAAAGAGGCCTTCCACTCGTCCATTCTCGAAATGGAACTGGCGGGCAAGAGCGAACAGGTGCTGCTGCGTGACTACCAGATGCACCCGTTCCGCCCGATCGTGCTGCACATCGACTTCCAGCGCGTCGACGCCACGACCAAGGTCGTGAAGAAGGTGCCGCTGCACTTCATCAACGAAGAAAACTCGCCCGCCGTCAAGACCGACGCCTGTGTCGTGAACCACGTGGTCACCGAGCTGCGCATCTCGTGCCTGGCTTCGCAGCTGCCGGAGTTCCTGACCGTCGACCTGGGCAACCTGGCCAAGGGACAGACGCTGCACGTCAACGACATCAAGCTCGCCGACGGCATCAAGGTCATGACCCAGGGCAAGCCGAACCCTGTGATCGTGTCGGTCTCGGCACAAGCTGCTGAAGAAGAAGTGGTGGCCCCGGTGGTCGTTGCCGCCCCGGCAGACAAGACCAAGGCGAAGAAGACCGAGAAGCAGAACAAGAAGTAAGCCCTTGCGGGTGCACCCGCAAGGGTGCCGCCAAGCCCCACCTCGGTGGGGCTTTTTTATGCCCGCGCCGACTCGATAATTCACCCATGATTCGACTCCTTGTCGGCCTGGGAAACCCCGGCCCTGAATACCAAGCCACCCGCCACAACGCCGGGTTCTGGTTCATCGACGAAGTCGCGCGCCAGTTCGGCGCCGCGCTCGTGCCGGAACGCGGTTATTTCGGCCTGGTGGCGCGCGTGAACCGCACCGACGGCCCGATCTGGCTGCTCGAGCCGATGACCTTCATGAATCTCTCGGGCAAGTCGGTCGCGGCACTCGCACGCTTCTTCAAGATCGCGCCGAACGAGATCCTCGTCGCACACGACGAACTCGACGTGCAACCCGGCAACGCCAAGATGAAGATCGGTGGTGGCCACGGCGGGCACAACGGCCTGAAAGACATCAATGCCCAGCTCGGCAGCGCCGACTACTGGCGGCTGCGCCTGGGCATCGGCCACCCTGGCGTGAAGGCCGAGGTGGTGGACTACGTGCTGCGCAGGCCACCGGCCGAACAGCGCGAGGCGATCGAAAAAAGCATCGCACAGTCGCTCGGCGCGCTCGACCTGATGCTCGCAGGTGACATGGACAAGGCGCTGATGAAGGTGCACGCCCAGCCCCCGCGCCCCAAACCACCGAAGCCCGCCAAGCCCACGCCCGAAACGGGCGCGGCGCCGCTTGTTGACGCCACCCCACCGCCGAAGAAGGAGCCGACATGAAACTCGCTGCCGTTGCGCTGATGTTCTGTTTTGCCGTGGGCGGAGCGCAGGCCCAGCAGATTTACCGCTGCGGCAGCGTGTACTCTCAAACGCCGTGCGCGCAGGGCCGGCTCGTCGAAGCGGACGATTCGCGCAGCGAGTCACAGCGGGCCGAAGCCGCAGGCGTGGCGGCCAGCGAACGCCGGCTCGCCGGCGACATCCGGCGCGACCGGCTCGTCGAAGAGGCGGTGTTGAAGCCGGCGCTGGCGGGGAGCCTCAGTGCGCCGAAGGCGGTTGCCGTTGTGGACCATGGCTCGAACAAGAAAAAACGCGGCTCAGCGAAACCTGCCGCGCAAACGGACTTCAAGGTCACGGTCGCCAGCCCCAGGAAGAAGCGCGCCAGTTCCTGAACCGAAGCGGTTCAGGCGCCGCTCACGGCGCCCGCGTTCGCAGCTTGCTGCAAACGACGGTACTTGCCCCACAAGGATTCATTGCTCTCCACGTGCGCCGGGTTGATCGGGATGCAATCCACCGGGCACACCTGCACACACTGCGGCTCGTCGAAGTGGCCCACGCACTCGGTGCACTTGGCGTGGTCGATCTCGTAGATCTCCGCGCCCATCGAGATCGCCTGGTTCGGGCACTCGGGCTCGCAGACATCGCAGTTGATGCACTCATCCGTAATCAACAGCGCCATGACTTCCTCAAACCTCGGTCGATCTCACCCGCTGACTCAGCCGGTCGAGCACCGAGGGTGACACGAACTTCGAAACATCACCGCCCAAGGTGGCAATCTCGCGCACGAAGGTGCCGGAGACGAACTGGTAGCGGTCGCCTGGCGTCAGGAACATGGTTTCCACGTCGGGCATCAGCTGGCGGTTCATGCCGGCCATCTGAAACTCGTATTCGAAGTCGCTGACCGCACGCAACCCGCGCACCACGACCTTGCCGCCGTTGCCGACCACGAAGTCGCGCAGCAAGCCTCGAAACGCCATCACCTCGACGTTCGGGTACTTGGCCGCGAGCTCGGTCGCGATGTCGAGCCGCTCGGCGATCGTGAACATCGTGCGCTTGTGGTGGCCGGCCGCCACCGCGACGATCAGGCGCTCGAACAGGCGGCTGGCGCGGCGCATCAGGTCTTCGTGGCCCAGCGTCATCGGGTCGAACGTACCGGGGTAGACAGCGGTGAGTTTGGTCACAGAGGTCAAGGCGCGCTCCAGACGGTTGAATTTGGCCGCAGTGTAAGCCGGCGCGCAGCGCTCATTCGGGATCGGCGCGCTGCAGCAAGTGGAAATGCACCGCCCCGGCGCGCGCCTGGCGGTGCAGCCTGAGGCCCAGCCCGACCAGCGCGTCGGGCTGCAGCGGCTGCCCGGCCTCGACGTAGACAAAACCGTCCGGCACGACGACGCGGCAGGCCAGGGCCATCGCCGGATCGACCAATTCGGCGTCGAACGGCGGGTCGATGAAAACCAGCTCGAAGCTTGCCGGCGCACAACGTGCCATCCAGGTCATCGCGTCGGTGTTTTCGATGCGAAGCTGCTCGGCCTTCAAGCGCTGCTTCGATTCGTTCAGGCTCGCCGCAAGGCGCCTCTCGCGCTCCAGCAGCACGACCTGGTCGGCGCCGCGCGACGCCGCTTCGAAGCTGAGCGCGCCCGAGCCGGCGAACGCGTCGAGGCAACGCCAGCCGCTCAGGTCTTGCCCGAGCCAGTTGAAGAGTGTTTCGCGCACACGATCAGGTGTCGGCCGCAGGCCGGATGCATCGGCCACCGGCAACTTGCTGCGTTTCCACTGCCCACCGATCACGCGGACCTCGCTGCGCCGCTGCGGCGCAGTCATGAACGCACAGGAATGCCGTCGCGCGCCAACAAAGCCTTGGCCTGGCCGACGCTGAACTCGCCGTAGTGGAAGATGCTCGCCGCCAGCACCGCGTCGGCGCCGCCGATGCGGATGCCGTCGGACAGATGCTCCAGCGCGCCGACGCCACCCGAGGCGATCACCGGCACGCTGACCGCGTCGCTCACCGCGCGGGTCAGCGCCAGGTCGAAGCCCGACTTGGTGCCATCGCGGTCCATGCTGGTCAGCAAAATCTCGCCCGCGCCGCGCCGGGCCATCTCGGCGGCCCACTGCACCGCGTCCAGGCCCGTGTTCTT
>JANYFX010000107.1 GCA_025359585.1 Rhizobacter sp.
GCCGCGCCTACTTCGAGCAGATGAAAGGCCGCGGCACACGCACCGTCAGCCCGACCGAGCTGCAGGCGGTGAGCGGCGCCGACGCCAAGGCCAAGACGCGCTTCGTGATCGTCGATGCCGTGGGTGTGTGCGAGAGCGACAAGACCGACAGCCGGCCGATGGAGCGCAAGCCCGGTGTGAGCTTCGACAAGCTGATGCTCGGCCTGGCCTTCGGCAGCCGCGACGACGATGCCTTGCTGAGCCTGGCCAACCGCATCGCGCGGCTCGACCGCGAGGTCGACCAGTTGCAGCGCCAGCAGGTGGTCGAGGCCTGCGGCCAGACCTTGAGCGAGCTGACGCACCGCCTGCTCGACGCGACCGACCCCGACCGCATTGCGAACCACGCTGCGGCCACCGGCACCGATCAAGACGCCGCGAAGGCCGCACTCGTCGCGACCGCGTGCGCGCCGTTCGACGACCCGCTGCTGCGCGACACGCTCTCAAGCCTGAAGCGTGAGGCCGAGCAGACCATCGACACGGTGACGCAGGACGTGCTGCTCGAAGCCGGCCTCGACGCCGCCGCGAAAGAGCGCGCGCAGAGCCTGACGCGCAACTTCCGGGAGTGGATAGAGGCCCACCGCGCCGAGATCGAGGCGCTGCAGATCCTCTACAGCCGCCCGTATCGCAAGCGCTTGAACGAGGACGCGCTGAAGGAGCTGGAAGCCAAGCTCGCCCACAGCCCCGGCCACTTCACGCCCGACGGCCTGTGGCACGCGTTCGAGATCGCCGACAAGCAAGCCGTGAAGCGCAAGCCCGGCTTCGTGCCACGCTTCACCGACCTCGTCAGCCTGGTGCGCTTCGCGTGGCAGCAGGAGCCCACATTGGAGCCGTTCGAGGACCATGTGACCAGCCGCTTCGATGCGTGGCTGAGCGCGAAGCAGCAGCAGGGCACGGCTTTCAGCGACGAGGAACACGCGTGGCTGAACCGCATGCGCGACGCGATTGCCGCGAGCGGCAGCGTGGACCGCGAGTACTTTCAGAGCGCCAACGAACTCGGGCCGGTGTACCGGGTGTTCGGTGAGCGGCTTTGGCCGCTGATGGACGAGTTGAATGAGGCGTTGGTGGGATGACGAGTCCGACAACGCTGGGCGAGGCGCTGCCGATCAAGTACGGGAAGGCGCGAAACGAAAGTCACGGCTACGTCGCCGAGTCGGTGCCCGTGTACGGATCGAGTGGGGTCATCGGCGAATTCGATCGAGCACTCACTGCCGGGCCGACGCTGATCATCGGACGCAAGGGGTCTGCTGGTTCGATTCACTATTCCGCGACGCCTTGTTGGCCAATCGATACCGTGTATTACGCGGAGGCGCCGCGTGACTCGACCCTGCACTACTTCAGGTACTTGCTCGAACACTTACGCCTTGGGCAGCACGACAAGTCGACTGCGATTCCGAGCTTGGGTCGCGATGACTACAACGCCATTCAGGTGAGGGTCCCATCGCTCAGAGACCAAGAGCGTGTCGTCGCCAACCTCGACGAACAACTCTCCCGCCTCGACTCCAGCGTGGCCGCGCTGCATCGGGTGCAGGCCAACCTGAAGCGCTACCGCGCCAGCGTGCTCAAGGCCGCCTGCGAAGGCCGCCTCGTGCCCACCGAAGCCGAACTCGCCCGCCAGGAAGGCCGCAACTTTGAGACCGGCACGCAGCTTCTGCAACGAATCCTCGCAACTCGTCGCGCGCGCTGGCGCGGCAAGTCGAAATACAAAGAACCGAGTGAGGCCGAGTCGGGCGCCCTGGTTCTGGCGACAGGCTGGACCTGGGCCGCCGTCGAACAGCTCAGCGAGCTTGTTCAGTATGGTTCTTCTGCGAAGACTGGCGATGCGTCGGGCAACGACGTGCCAGTTCTTCGAATGGGAAACATCGTCGATGGCGAGTTTGACCTGTCAAAACTTAAGTACCTGCCGGCCGCGCATACCGAGTTCCCTGAGTTGTTGCTGCGATCTGGCGATTTGCTGTTCAACCGAACAAACAGTCCCGAACTCGTCGGAAAGTCGGCGGTCTATCGCGGCACACCGCAGAAAGCTTCGTTTGCCTCGTATTTGATTCGAGTTCGCGCGACTCCCGAGTTCGACATCGAATATTTGGCCTTGGTCATCAACTCTGCTTTCGGTCGCAACTGGATCAAGTCTGTGGTGACGCAACAGGTAGGGCAAGCCAACGTGAATGGCTCGAAGTTACAGGCGCTCTCCATCCCCCTCCCGCCCCTCGCCGAACAACACCGCATCGTCGCCGAAGCCGACCGCCGCCTCTCGCTGATCCGCGTCGCCGAAACACAGGTCACCGCCAACCTCGCCCGCGCCCAGCGCTTGCGCCAGTCCATCCTGCAGGCGGCGTTCGCAGCACCCGCGACCACCGCTTCTAAAGCGTAGCTTTCAATGCCACATTCGTGGCCACGCGAGCCACAAGCTTTGATTGGGCGATGTCCTGCGCAAAGCCTTTCTCATTTCAAGAATAAGGAATCAACGCCCGCCACTCGTCGGAATCTCGTACCATTCATGCTTCGTTTCTCATTTCAAGAAACAAGAAATGCCGAAGTTCGCCAACCGCCAGATCGCCCTCAAGCCGCAAGACCTGTTCGTCGTGCTGGCGCTGCTGAGCCGCGCCGAGCCGCCGGCCAGCCTTTACCCCCACCTGGCGGCGCTCACCGGGCTGGCCGTCTCGGCCGTGCATGCGTCGCTGAAGCGCGCGGCGGCCTCGCGGCTCGTGATGTTCCACGAGCGCAAGCCGGTGGTGCTGAAGCCGGCCCTGCTCGAATTTCTGCTGCACGGCGCACGCTACGCTTTCCCGCCCGTGCAGGGCGGGCTCACGCGCGGCGTGCCCACGGCCTATGCGGCGGCGCCGCTGAACGAGTCGATCGCGCCATCGGCCGACCCGCCACCGGTGTGGCCGCACGCCAAAGGCTCGGTGCGCGGGCTGGCGCTGGCGCCGCTCTACCCTTCGGTGCCCGAGGCGGCGTTGAACGACGCAGCGCTTTACGAAGCGCTCGCCCTGCTCGACGCACTGCGCATGGGCCAGGCGCGCGAGCGCAATGCGGCGCACGAGATGCTGAAGGCGCGGTTCAAGTGAACGGGCGAGGCGCATGAGACCGCACGGCCGCCCGAAG
>JANYFX010000283.1 GCA_025359585.1 Rhizobacter sp.
GGGCGCCGCGTCGATCTGGTCATACGCCTTGGCTTCGCCGCCGAACTTGGCCGACAGCACCGTTGCGATCGCAGCGGTCAGCGTGGTCTTGCCGTGGTCGACGTGACCGATCGTGCCGACGTTGACGTGCGGCTTGGTGCGTTCAAATTTGCCTTTTGCCATTACTTTCTCCAAAAAGAGAAGGGATCGCAAAGCGATTCCCGCTGTCCTGTTTACATTCTTTGGTGCCCATGGCGCGGATCGAACGCGCGACCTCTCCCTTACCAAGGGAGTGCTCTACCACTGAGCCACATGGGCCTGATTCATCAAATCAGTACAGGCTTGGTCACGCGCGGTAACCAAGCCTGTGCTGACAACTTCTGCACACCACCGACACTGGAGCGGGAGACGGGAATCGAACCCGCGTCATCAGCTTGGAAGGCTGGGGTTCTACCATTGAACTACTCCCGCCCGGGAGCCTGCGCGAGCCCACCTGAACCAGCCCGCCTGCAGCAACAAAACTCACTCAAAAACCCACACGCCACTTGGTGGAGGAGGCTGGATTCGAACCAGCGTACTCGTTAGAGGGCAGATTTACAGTCTGCTGCCATTAACCACTCGGCCACCCCTCCGAGGCGAACCTCAGACTATATCACTGTCCGCAGCGCCCTGACCGAAGGCCCACCACTCGACCACGTCTTGCGTGGCCACGAAGTGGCTGCCGTCCTTCATGAACTCACGCTTGATGTCGTAGGACGGATGACGGGCGGTCAGCACGCGCGGCGCAACGGCTCCCAGCTGGGCTTTTGCAAAAAAACTTTGTGCCTTCGAGCCCCAAAGAAGAAAGACAGGTGGCGACGGCCCCTTGCAGAGGACATGGACAATCTTGATTGTGAGCGCTTGCCAACCGACTTTCAAATGGCTGCCGGCGACACCGATCTCGACCGTCAGTGCCGGGTTCAGCAACAGCACACCCTGCGCCGCCCAGGCGTCGAGCTTCCACACCGCCGGCGGCGTGAAACCCGGCCGATCCTGCGCAAGCACTTCGAAGATGCGCCCGAGCGAGCGTGGTTTGCCGTGCCCCGCTGAAAACGCCAAACCGTCGGCATGGCCGGCGGTCGGGTACGGGTCCTGGCCGAAGATCACAACTTTGACCTCGTCGGGCGCCAGCAGACGCAGGGCGCGAAACGGGTCGGGCGGCCCGATCGGCCGATCGCCGGAGACCTCGCGCACGCGCACGCAGACCTCGGCGCGCAAGGCCGGCGTCCAGCCCGGCAACACCTTCGCCCAGGCTTCGGGCAGCGTGTCGAACGCTGCCGGCAGATCGTCGGCGGTCACTGGAACAGGCTCGACAGCGCGGCGCCCGGGTCGTCGGCCCGCATGAAGGCCTCGCCGACCAGAAACGCGTGCACGCCGGCATCGCGCATGCGCTTCACATCGGCCGGGCCCAGGATGCCACTCTCGGTGACGAGCAGGCGCTCGGGCGGCACCTGCGCCAGCAGACCCAACGTGGTCTCGAGCGTGACCTCGAAGGTCCGCAGGTTGCGGTTGTTGATGCCGACCAGCGGCGTCTTCAGACTCAGTGCGCGCTCGAGCTCGGCGCCATCGTGCACTTCGACCAGCACTGCCATGCCGAGCGCATGGGCTTGCGCTTCGAGGTCGGCCATCTGCGCGTCGTCGAGGCAGGCGGCGATCAGCAGGATGCAGTCGGCGCCCATCGCTCGCGCTTCGAAGACTTGATATCCATCGACCATGAAATCCTTGCGCAGCACCGGCAAGGCACAGGCCGCGCGCGCTTGTTCGAGGTAAGCCACGCTGCCCTGGAAGAACTGTACGTCGGTCAGCACACTCAGCGTGGCGGCGCCGTGGCGCTCGTAGCTCGCGGCGATCTCGGCCGGCAAGAATTGCTCGCGCAGCACGCCTTTGCTCGGGCTTGCCTTCTTCACTTCGGCAATCACTGCGGCGGCGCCGCTGGCGATCTTGCCGCGCAACGCGCCGACGAAGTCGCGCTGGCCGCCGAGCGATTCGGCGTCGCGCCGCAGCGAGGCCACGTCACGCTGGCGGCGTGCCAGCGAGATTTCGTCGCGCTTGACGGCGACGATTCTGTCGAGGATGTCGCTCATGCCTTGGCCAGTTCCTGCGTGCGTGCCACGAACTGCTTTTGCTTCGCCAGCGCCTTGCCAGAAGCGAGCGCCTCGCGCGCCAGCGCCACACCGTCGACCATCGTCGGCGCCACGTTCGCGGCGTACAGCGCCACACCGGCGTTGAGCATCACGATGTCGCGCGCCGGGCCGTCGACGTTCTCCAGCACCGACTGCAACAAGGCCTTCGACTGCTCCGGCGTTTCGACCTTCAGCGCGCGGTTGCTCGCCATCGTCAGCCCGAAGTCTTCGGGATGGATCTCGTACTCGTGAATGCCACCGTCCTTGTACTCGCCGACCATCGTGGCGGCGCCGAGCGAGACCTCGTCCATGCCATCGCGCCCGTAGACGACGACCGCATGTTCGGCGCCCAGCCGCTGCAGCGCCCGCACCTGGATGCCGACCAGATCGGGG
>JANYFX010000291.1 GCA_025359585.1 Rhizobacter sp.
CGACAGAGCGCGGATTGCGGCATCGACTTGCACTCGCGTGCGGTACCGCTGCAGCTGCAACTCAGGGTCCTGCGAGCCGCGCTCGGCCGCATCCATGGCCGCTTCGAACTGCAGGTCATCAAACTCGACCGTTTCCGGAGCCTTGCGCTGGCGCTCGAGCATCGTGAAGCAGGTGTTGCGCACGATGGCCAGCAGCCAGGGGCGCGCGTCGTCATCTCGCAGCGAATCGATGTAGCGAAAGGCGCGCATCGAAGCTTCCTGCACGGCGTCTTCGGCCGACTGCTCGTTGCGCAGCAACCAACGGGCAAGGTTGTAGGCCGCGTCGAGGTAGGGCAAGACTCGAGCCTCGAAGACTTGCCGTTGATTCACACGCGCATCCTAGGCGGTCACGACGAAGCGGCCGTGCATCTCCTCATGACCGTCACCGCAGAAGTTGTCGCACACGAAGTCGATGGCCCCCGCGGCCTTGGGGTGAAGGTTCAGGCGCGTCACGCGCCCAGGCACCAGGTCCAGCCGCATCCCCAAGTCAGGGAGGTTCATGCCGTGCACGAAGTCGAGCGAGCGTATGGCGATGACAACGGGTTCGCCGGCCTTCAGCGCAATCTCGTTGGGCTCGTAGGCAAAACGACGAGCCGTCATCTCGATGACGCGCGGCCCGCCTTCTGACTGTGCGATGGCTGCACGTAATGTGACCGCGCCAACGGCCACCATCGCACCCTGCAGAACGCGTCGGCGGTTCGGGTTCGCCCTGTTCATGCGCGAACGACCGGGAATTCGGTGACCTTGAACCCGGCTCCGGCATCTTCGGCCTCCACTTCGCGGAAGCCCAGACCCTTGTATGGAGCACTGGCATCCCAAGGCAACGGTGTGCGATTCGGCTGCGAGCCGGGAACCGGGAGCGGGAAGATCAGCGACTTCGCCGAGTGGTGCGTGATGTGACCGGTCATCTGGTGGTGTTCCTGGTGGATGTGACCGTAGAAGACGGTGACGTTTGAGAAAGGCATCAGCATCTCGACTGCCTGCGCGCCATCGCGGGTGGCCCAATCCCACTTGGGTGCCAGGTCGAACAGGGGCCGATGCGTGAGCACGACGATCGGTGCATTCTTGTCGCGCGCGGCGAGGTCCGCGCGCAGCCAGGCCAGCTGTTCCTCGCCGATCTTCGCCCCGGGATCAGAGACGTTGTCGACAGCGATGAAGTGCACGCCCTTGTGGTCGAAGGTATAGAAGGTCTCGCCGAAGAACTCCTTGTAGGCGGCACCCCGATCGAGGGAGGCATCGTGTTCGCCGGGCATGAAGCGAACGGTCTTGACCTTGAGGTCGGCGACGATGGACTTGAACTCGGCCAGGCGGCGCCGGCGTTCGACAGGGTCGTCTGTGGTGTGCGTAAGATCGCCGGTGAACACGACGAACTCGGGTGGCGTCTCCAGCGCGTTCACGGTCGCGACCGCTTTGCGCAGCGTGACGGACGCGTCCGGGTTGGCCGGTCCCTGGTAGCCCCAGTGAGCATCCGACAGCTGAACGAAATAGAAGTCCTTGTAGCCGTCGGCCATGCCTGTGGCAGGGCTGGCGCAACCGGCGAGACCGGAGGCGAAGACGGCACCACCGCCGGCCGCGGTCAGCGCAAGAAAGTCACGACGTTGCATGGTGTTGGGTTCCAGAAGAGGTGAATGAGGTGGATGGGCGAGTGCGGTCTCGCGGTCGAAGTGCGCCCGCCATGTCATACCGGTCGGCGCCCCGATCTATTCCATCGCGCTACTTCGCCGCCTTGGTTGCCTGCTTCAGGAAGGCGATCAAGTCGCTGCGGTCTTTGGCTTCCGGCACGTTGACGCCCATGCGCTGACCGGGGGCGAACTTTTCGGGGTCGGCGAGCCAGCGGTCGAGTGAATCTTCGTTCCATACCTGACGCGAGGCTCTGAGGGCGTCGGAATAGGAAAAGCCAGGTGCTTGTCCAGCGGCCCACCCGAATACGCCTCGATGCGCCGGACCGACGCCGTTGTAATCGAGAAAGTGGCAAGCAGTGCAGCGCGCCTGGTAGAGCGCACGGCCGGCGGCGGCGTCACCCTCGGCGACCGCGTGCGAAGCGAGTGCGACCATCGTGGCACCAAGAAGGAGTTGGAGGGAGTGTGTCATGACGTGTTGGAAGCGGTGAGGTAGGTGGCTTAGGCTTCGTTGGCCTGCCCCCAATGCACTACCGGCAGACCGGTCTGACTATTCCAACAACGTAGCTGCGCCGACGCGGGATCGCGGTCCCAGAGTTTTTATCCTATCCACTAGGAGCCCGTCGGACTTGAGCCGCGCGACTCCGTTTCACTGCTTCGCGGCGTTGTCTGCAGCGGTACGAGCCGAAGTTTTCCTTCCCGAGGCCGAACTGAACGCCCTGTAAGTCGTCCTTGGCCCGCTACAAGCCAATTTGTCAGGCACGTGGTCGGCATTCGCCTAACCTTTACGCCACCCGCAGCACGTGCAGCCGCTTGATATTCCAGGACATCGTGACGAGCGACCACTCGCCGCGTGCCTTGTCCAGGCCGCGCATGCTCATCTGGCTCCAGCCCATCACGCGCTTGATGATTCCGAATACCGGCTCCACCGTCTGCTTGCGAAGTCCATCCAGTGCCCGCCCATTTTTTGTTCCCAGTCGGTGGGCCATCTTGGCCACCGGATCGTCGGTTTCAGGCGCTGGCGCATCCTCCGCGAAGCGCTTGAACACCGGAATGTGATGGGATTCGCGCTTCATCGACAACATTGGTTCGATTCCCAGCGCCTCGCAGGCACCGACGTTGGCCGCGCTGAAGTAACCCGTGTCACCCAATAGCGTCGTGACCTGTCCAAGTACCTCAGGAAGAGCCCGAACCTTATCCGGTATCGGAGTGATTTCGCGCTTGTCATTGGGCGCCTGCGAGACGTTGGGGACCACCACCACCATCGTCTCGGTATCGACTCCAGCCTGCGCGTTGTAGCTTTGCTCAAAGCCCCCGCGTGAGGTGGGCATGATGCGCGACTCTTCGTCGGTCAGGTTGACTTGGTCACCGGCCTTGGGTTCGCTCGAAGGTGGCTGCGGGTCTGGTCTGCGCGGCTTCTTGCCTGCCTCGCGCTGGGCATCGCGCTTGGCGCACTTGGCCTCGTACTCCTGTTGCTCTACGGCGTGTCGCTCGCGGGCGCGCTCCTCGATCTTGGCCTTGGCTTGCGCTATGCCTGCCTGGCGCTTCTCGCGCCGCGCGATCTCCGCCGGCACGTCCAACCCGTCATTGACGGGACGGCTGTCGCATTCTTCGGCCAGCTTCAACAGCAACTGCACTTCTTCGCGTAACTGTGCCTCGATCTTGTTGGCATGCTCCCAGGACAGGGCCTTGTGCTTGCTCGCATTAGCTGCGTTCTTCGTGCCGTCCAGTGAGATGCTGCCAAGCGTCAAGCACTTCATCTCGCGCGCCAGTACCAGCACCTGCACGAACAGCGCCTTCACCTGCGGCATGAAGCGCCGCCGGAAGGTGGCGATGGTGTCGTGGTCGGGGTGGGTGTTGGCCGCCACGTACCGGAACGCTACGGAGTCGTAGGTCGCGCGCTCGATCTTGCGCGAGCTGAACACACCGCTGGAATAACCGTAGGTGAGCAGGCCCAGCAGTACCGCAGGGTGGTGAGCATCCGAACCGCGCCCGCCGTACTGGCGCACCAGTTCGCTCAGATCGAGCTTGTCGATGACTTCAACGACGAAGCGCGCCAGGTGATCATCGGGCAGCCACTCATCGACCGACGGCGGCAGCAAGTAGGCGGTGTCTCGGTCGATAGAAACGAAGCGGCTCATCTGGTAGTCGTCTTGTTTGCCCTGCACCGATTGTCCCGGCTGGCATCAGCGTTCGGAACACTGGAAAGCCCGACAAACTCCTAGACCGGCCTCGTAAGTCATTTCGTCTACACCCTCTGAGAGATCACTGCAAATCCGCACAGGCTCGCCTGGGTGACGGCGATGTTCTTCAAGTTGAATTCCAGATGGACGCGTGCGACGAAGCGCGCCCGCACCACCGTGATCAGTCCGATCAGGAGCAGAAGCGAACTCACCATCAGGGGAAACAGCCCGGGCCCGGCGCGACTAAATCCGCCGATCGTGTAGCGCAGCGACTGCAGGCCAAAGGCCAGAGAGACCGCGCTGAGGTACAGACCCCGGACTAGATTTCGGTCATTCATACTGAGCTGGATCGGACGGGTTGATGGCAAGCTGGTGGTGCGCTCACGGCTTCGGAGCCCACGCCCTCGCCACCCGGCAAAAGCGT
>JANYFX010000309.1 GCA_025359585.1 Rhizobacter sp.
CGCTCAAGTTCGCCGGCGCGCAACAGGTGATGGAAGCGATGCTCTCGGGCCGCTCCGACGGCAGCGCCAACGGCACCGGATCAGCCAATCTCGCGATCGGCGAGATCGCGCAGCCGGGCCTGTTCAAGATCTTCGCGACCAACCCGAGCAACGCGAAACACGTGCTCGAAGAATTCCTCGTGCCGAAGGACAGTCCGGCCAAGACCATGGCCGACCTGAAAGGCAAGCGGGTCGCCTCGGGCCCCGGCATCCAGAACGTGACGCTCGCGAAGACGATGCTGGAGAAGGCCGGTGCCGGCGCGATGAGCGTCACCGAGCTGCCGATCGGCCAGCACGTGGCCGCACTCGCCGCCGGCCAGATCGATGCGGCCTACACGCTGGAGCCCACCGGCACCATCGGCCGCCTGAACGGCACCACACGCGTGCTCGAAGCCGGCGTGGTGGCGCACTACATCCTCGGCGACCCGATGGCACCCTGGCACGGCGGCTCGGCGAGCCTGACGAGCGAGTTCATCAAGAAGTACCCGGCCGAGACGAAGAAGTTCATCGCCGCGTATGCCAGGGGCATCGAGCTCGTGCGCAGCAAGCCCGACGAAGCGCGCCAGTTCATGAAGGGCTACACCGCGATCGAAGGCGCACTCACCAACGAAGTGCCGCTCGCCTCCTACATGCTCTACAACGAGTTCAAGGCGAGCGACGTGGCGTACTTCCAGAAGTTCTACGACCTGTTCTCGGACAAGGGCATCTTCGAGAAGAAGGTGATCGTTGAACCCTTGCTGTTCAAAGGCTGAGCCATGAGCGACACCTCGTCCACCACCGTCGCGGCCGCCAAACCGTGGAGCGGCTCGACCGACGGGTCGAGCGCGCCGCCGAACAAGTTCTCGTGGGGCAAGCTGCTGCCTTTCGTCGGCCCGGTCGCCTTGTTCATTGTCTGGGACCTGGTCGTGCGCGCCGGCTTGATCAAGGTGATCCTGCTGCCCACGCCGTCGGCCACGCTCTACGCGCTGGTCACCGGGCTGGCGGGCGGGCCGCTGCTGATGGATTTCATCGTCACCGTGATCCGCACGCTCGAAGCCTTCCTGATCGCCGCCGTGGTCGGCGTGCCGCTCGGCGTGCTGCTGGGCAGCAACGAGAAGGCCTACCGCAGCGTCGAGTTCCTGATCGACTTCTTTCGCTCCACACCGTCGTCGGCCTTGATCCCGCTGTTCCTGTTGATCTTCGGCGTGTCCGACATCAACAAGGTCGCGATCGCGGCCTTCGGCGCCTTGCTGATCGTGCTGTTCAACAGCGCTTACGGCGTGATCAACGCACGCAAGCAGCGCGTGATGGCGGCCAAGGTGATGGGGGCGTCGCGCTGGCAGATCTTCAAGGACGTGCTGATCTGGGAAAGCCTGCAGCCCACCTTCGTCGGCCTGCGCTCGGCGGTCTCGATGGCGCTCGTGATCGTGATCGTGGCCGAGATGTTCATCGGCTCCGACAACGGCCTGGGCCACCGCATCATCGACGCGCAGCAAGTGCTGAACGTGAAGAGCATGTACGCGGCGATCCTGGCGGCGGGGGCGCTTGGTTACGCGCTGAACGTGCTGTTCCTGATCGCGGAACGCAAGATCGTGCATTGGAGCGGGCGGTGAGGGTGAACGTCCTTCGACTGTCGGCGCGGGATCAGGCCGGTGGGGCGCACTGCTCCGCTCATGTCCTCCGTCGCCGGCCTGCGGCCAGCGCCTCCCCCTTGACTTCGCTGCGCAGTACGCCCCACCGGCCTGATCCAGTCGCACCGGAGTCCTTCGACGGCATGCCCCACGGGTGTTTCGCAGCGGGCACGGGGTGGCCGGCGGAGCGAAGTCAAGGAGGAGGCCCGGGCGCAGCCCGGGCCGGAGGACATGAGCGCAGTCGGCCGCCCCGTGTCCGCTGCGCACTCAAGCGTCACACGACGCAACGTGCAACACCGAGGAGGCCTTGACATGTCGACCGTACTGAACGCCACCGTGATCGCCGACGTACCCGAGCGCCCCTTCGAGCCCGGCCCGGCCGGCACCCACATCACGATCCGCGGACTGACGAAATATTTCGCCGGCTGGCCGCTGTACGAAAACTTCGACCTCGACATTCCGAAGAGCCGCATCGTCTCGGTGTTCGGCCCGAACGGCTGCGGCAAGTCGACGCTGATCAACATGATCGCCGGGCTGATTCCCATCGACTCGGGCCAGATCCTGTTCGACGGCAAGAACTTGCGCGACACCAAGATCGGCTACGTGTTCCAGAACTACCGCGAAGCGATGTTCCCGTGGATGCGCACCATCGACAACATCGCCTACCCGCTGGTGCTCGAAGGCAAGTCCAAGGCCGAAGTCGACCGCCGCATGGCCGAGCTGGTGGCCTCGTTCGACGTGAAGTTCGATCTGCGGCGTTACCCGTACGAGTTGTCGGGCGGGCAGCAGCAGACGGCGTCGATCATGCGTGCGCTGGCGCCTGGCCCCGAGGTGCTGTTCCTCGACGAGCCGTTCTCGGCGCTCGACTTCGAGATGACACTCTTCATCCGCGAGAAACTGCAGGAGGTGTTCATGCAGACCGGAACGACCATGCTGCTGGTCTCGCACGACCTCGAAGAAGCGGTCTACCTGGCCGACCAGGTGCTGCTGCTGACCAAGCGCCCGACGAGGGTGGCCGAAATCTTGCAATATGGCGATGCCCGCCCGCGCACCGTGGACACGCTGTCAGAACCGAGCTTCGTGGCAGCGAAGAAACGCAGCCTGGAAATCTTCCAACGCGAGGTGCGGCGCTGACTTATTCGAAAGGCCCGCCCGTCGATGACCCCCGCGCAGATCGAAGCTTATGTAGACGCCGCATCGGCCGCACTGAACCTGCCGCTGAGCCCCGAGCACCGCCCGGGCGTGCTGCACTACTTCGCACTCGCATCCACCATGGCCGAGCTGGTGGGCTCGCAGCCGCTGACGGTCACCGACGACCCGGCCGAGGCATTCGTGCCGGTGTCACCGGCGCACGGAAGCCGGGCATGAACGGCGACGAACTGCTGCTCGGCAGCGCCGCCGAGATGGCCGCCGCCGTGCGCAGCGGCGGCATCAGTGCCAGCACGCTGGTGCACGCCAGCCTGGCGCGCATCTGCGACACCGACAAGGCCGTCAACGCCTTCACCGACGTGATCGCACAACGCGCCCTGCAAGCCGCTTCGGCGCTCGACGGCCGGCTGGCAGTCGGCGACACCACCGCGAAGAACCTGCCCTTGTGCGGCGTTCCTTTCGCGGTGAAGAACCTCTTCGACGTGGCCGGCCTCACCACGCTGGCCGGCTCGAAGATCGAGCGCGGCCAGCCGGCGGCCACGCGCGACGGCCCGCTGGTCGCGCGCCTGCAGGCAACCGGCGCGGTGCTGGTCGGCGCCTTGAACATGGACGAATACGCCTACGGCTTCACCACCGAGAACACGCACGAAGGCGCCACCCACAACCCGCACGACCTGACGCGCACGGCAGGCGGTTCGTCGGGCGGTTCGGCCGCAGCGGTGGCGGCCGGGCAGGTGCCGATCACACTGGGCTCCGACACCAACGGTTCGATCCGCGTGCCGTCTTCGCTGTGCGGCACCTTCGGTCTGAAGCCGACCTACGGCCGGTTGCCACGCAACGGCACGTACCCGTTCGTCGCGAGCCTCGACCACCTCGGGTCGTTCGCGCGCAGCGCGATGGACTTGGCGCTGGTCTACGACGTGATGCAGGGCTTTGACGCCCACGATCCGGCCTGCGTGGCGCGGCCGGTCGAGTTGACCACCGAGCTGCTCGATCTCGGCATCGGCGGTCTGCGCATCGCGACACTCGGTGGTTATTTCGTCGACCACGCCGGCGCGGAAGCGCGTGCCGCGGTGGCGCGCGTTTCGCAGGCGCTCGGCGTGACACGCAGCGCGCTGCTGCCCGAAGTGGCGCGTGCCCGCGCCGCCGCGTTCATCATCAGCAACGCCGAAGGCGCGGCCCTGCACCTGCCCGACCTGCGCACCCGCGCCGCCGATTTCGAGCCCCTCTCGCGCGACCGTTTTCTGGCCGGCGCCTTGCTGCCTGCCGCATGGGTGCAGCAGGCACAACGCGTGCGACGCTGGTTCGCGTTGCGCGCCGCCGAGCTGTTCCAGGACTTCGACGTGCTGCTCGCACCGGCCACGCCCTGCGCGGCCACGACGCTCGGCACCGAGTGGATCGAGATCAACGGCCAGCGCCTGCCGGCGCGGCCGAGCATGGGCCTGCTGACGCAGCCGATCTCGTGCATCGGCCTGCCGGTGTGCGCAGTGCCGGTGTGGGGCTGCCACCCCACGCTTCCGATCGGTGTGCAGGTGATCGCGGCACCGTGGCGCGAAGACATCGTGTTGCGCGTGGCGCACCACCTGCAATCGATGGGCATCGCGTCTTCACCGGTGGCCAAGCTGTCATGAGCACCGACATCAACCTGCCCGACGTGCTGGCCGAGATGACGGCCGTGTTCGCGCGCTACGAAGACGCGCTGGTCAACAACAAGGTCGAGGTGCTCGACGAGTTGTTCTGGGATTCGGCGCTGACGGTGCGCTACGGCGCGGCCGAGAACCTGCTCGGCATCGAGGCGATCCGCGCCTTCCGCATCGCGCGGCCGGCGGACGGGCTGGCGCGCCGCCTGTCGAACACCGTGATCACGACCTACGGCCGCGACTTCGCGACCGCGATGACTGAATTCCACCGCGACGGCAGCACGCGCCACGGCCGGCAGAGCCAGACCTGGGTGCGTTTGCCGCAGGGCTGGCGGGTCGTCGCGGCGCACGTCAGCCTGATCGACTTGTGATGACGAAGAAGCCGGCTCGCTAAGATCGCGCCAATGACTGCGACGACGACACCTCACCCCGCTGCCCGCGCGAACCTCGCTGAGCAGGTGTACGCGACGCTGAAGGCGCAGATCCACGACTTCCAGCTGGTGGCCGGCGACCGCTTCTCCGAAGCCGATCTCGGCAACCGCTTGGGCGTGAGCCGCACGCCGGTGCGCGAGGCGCTGTTTCGCCTGCGCAACGAAGGCTTTCTCGATGTCGAGCCCAAGCTCGGCTGGTTCGTGAAGCCGATCGACTTCGGCAAGCTGGAGCAGTTGTACGACCTGCGCATCGTGCTCGAACTGGCAAGCGTGCTGCGCCTGTGCACCCGCACCGAAGACCCGCCCGAGCTCGCCGCGCTGAAAGACATCTGGCTCGTGCCGGTGGCCGAGCGCCTGACCGACGCGCGGCAGGTCGGTGCGAACGACGAGCAGTTCCACGCCACGCTGGTGCGCGCCGCCGGCAACGACGAGATGGCGCGCGTGCACTGGGACGTGACCGAGCGCATCCGCATCATCCGGCGGCTCGACTTCACGCGGCCCGATCGCATCGAAGCCACCTACGCCGAACACGCGAAGATCCTGCGCGCGGTGATCCAGCGCAAGGCCGACCAGGCGCAGTTGCTGCTGAAGACGCACATCGAGCAGAGCAAGGCCGAGGTGCGCAAGATCACGCTGCACACGCTGCACGAAGCGCGGGCGCGGTTGGCGCAGTAGCTTCCACGCCAAGGCGTCACCCGTTCGGTTTGACGCGGGTGTTGGTCAACCCGCTCGCGGCAGCGATTTGCCATGCTCCGGCGCCGGCCACAAGCCGTGCGGCCGCAACAACATGGTGACGATCATGACGAGCGAGATCAGCAGCGGGCGCAGGATGCCGGCGTCGAGCCGGCCATCGGTCATGGCCTGCAGCGGGCCGGCCACATAACGAAGCACTTCGGGCAAAGCGGTCAGCAGCATGGCGCCGAGGATCACGCCCGGGATGTGCCCGCCGCCGCCGAACACCACCATCGCCACGATGATCACCGACTCCGACAAGGTGAAGGCTTCGGGCGACACGAAGCCCTGAAAGCTCGCGAACATGGCCCCGGCCACGCCCCCGAAGCTGGCACCGATGCCGAAGGCCAGTAGTTTCATGTTGCGCGTGTCGATGCCCATGGCTTCGGCCGCCACCTCGTCGTCGCGAATCGCCATCCAGGCACGGCCGAGCCTTGATGCCTGCAAGCGGTGGCAGGCGGTCACGGTGAGCACCACCAGCGCCAGGAACAGGTAGTAGTACAGCGTGACCGAAGCCAGCTCGAAACCGCCGAGCGAC
>JANYFX010000327.1 GCA_025359585.1 Rhizobacter sp.
CACGCAGTACGGCTTGATCGCCTGGCACACCTGGGGGCCGATCGTGAGGTTCGGCACGTAGTGGTTGTCCATCACATCGAAGTGGATCCAGTCGGCGCCGGCCGCGATCACGTTTTGCACTTCGTCGCCGAGGCGGGCAAAGTCGGCCGAAAGAATGCTGGGGGCGATGCGGTAGGTGGGTGCGGTGGCCATGGAATTCAGCGAGGGTTTGGCGGGGATTCTAGGCGGGGGCCTGTGCTTGCTGCCAGAATCCGCCGCATGCCAAAAGCCGAACTCACCAGCACGGTCAGCGTGCGCCACCTGCCCGAGCAGTCCGACCCGCAGACCGGCGAGCACGCGTTCGCGTACACCGTGGCCATTCGCAACAGCGGCGAGGTGGCGGCGCAGCTGATCGCACGCCACTGGGTCATCACCGACGCCAACGGCCACACCGAGGAAGTGCGCGGCCTCGCGGTGGTCGGCCACCAGCCTCTGCTCAAGCCCGGCGAGACCTTCGAGTACACGAGCTGGGTGCGCCTGGCCACGCCGCACGGCACGATGCGCGGCACGTTTTTCTGCATGACCGAAGACGCGCAGGCGTTCAATTCACCGGTCGGAGAATTCGGCCTGACGCTCGCGTCCGCGCTGCACTGAGCCGATGGTCAAGAAGGCGCGTGTCTCGCCCTGGGACCTGACCGCGCTGCTCAACGCGGCCGACCCGAAAGCGAGCCTGCCCGAGCGGCACCTGTGGTTGATCCGTCTGCTCGAATGGCTGCGCCACGCGCCGGTCGAAAGCGAAGCGCAGGTCACGCCGACGCCGGTGTTGCGGCTGAAACACCTGCTGGGTGTGCTCGACCGCCACCCCGAGCACCAGACGCGTGTGGCCGATGTACTGCGGCGCATCTGGAGCGAGGTCGACAACGCGGCCTTGCTTGCCGACTTCGGCTTCGCTCCGCGCATGGACTTGTGGGGCGAACTCGGCCGCCGTGTGCGCGCCCGCGTGCTGCCGCTGACGCCTGCGACGAGCGACCTCGGCGAGCTTTTCGCGCTGCTGTTCCCGCACGCCAACGATGCCGACTGGTTGCTCGCGATCGACGACGCCACGCTGCAGCGCCTGCGCACCTACGTGGCGCCCGAGCGGGGCGGCACAGCGTGGCGTGCGCCGTTCCTGGAGGCCATCGTGTTCCTCGCCAGCGCGGTGCGTGCCTCGGGGTTTTCGCCTTCACTGCGCTTGCGCATGAGCCCCGAGCTGCTCGTCGAGAAGCCGTTCCGCCAGCTCGCGCGCGTGGCCGAGCAGATCAGCGAACACGCTCATTCGCCTGAAGAAACCGCGCCGCCCACGGCCGAAGCAGAAGCCGCCTTGCTGCAGGAAGCGCAGTACCTGCGCGCGCTGCTCGACACCTGCCGGCACTGCGCCGACAGCGTGCACGACCACCTCGAAGCGCACGGCGTATCGGTCGATGTGGTGTTCGAAGTCGACCAGCTGCGCGAGCGCTGCCACCGCATCGATGCGCTGCTGAACTGCGTGATCAGCCCCGAGCCGGCGCTCGAGATCACACGCCTGCTGGCCGAGCTGGTGCGCACCGCCGACGAGCGCCGCAGCGTTCGTGCGCTGCTGTCGCGCCACTACTCGCTGCTCGCGCGCCAGGTGGCCGAGCGCAGCGCCGAAACCGGCGAGCACTACATCACCCGCGACCGCGCGGCCTACCGCTGGATGCTGCGCGCCGCGGCCGGTGGCGGCGCGGTTCTGGCAGGCACTACGTTCATGAAGTTCGCGGTGCTGGCCATCGGCCTGTCGGCGTTCTGGGGCGGTTTCTGGGCCGGCGTGAACTACGCGGCCAGCTTCGTGATCGTGCAGTTGCTGCACTTCACGGTGGCGACCAAGCAGCCGGCGATGACGGCGCCGGCGATGGCCGAAAAACTCACCGAGCTGAATGAGGACGAACGGGTCGAAGGTTTCGTCGACGAAGTGGTGCACCTGATCCGCTCGCAGGCCGCCGGCATCTTCGGCAACCTCGTGATGGTGGTGCCGCTGGTGCTCGCGGTGCAGTTCGGTGTGCAGGCCGCGTTCGGTGCGCCGCTGGTCGGCCACAAGGATGCGCAGCATGTGCTGGAGTCGATTACCTTGCTCGGGCCGACGGCGCTGTTCGCCGCGTTCACCGGCGTGTTGCTGTTCGCGAGTTCGCTGATCGCCGGCTGGGCCGAGAACTGGTTCGTCTGGCACCGGCTCGACAGCGCCATCGCCTGGAACCCGCGCATCGTGGCGCGGCTGGGCGCGGCCCGCGCGGCGCGCTGGGCCGCTTACTGGCGCGCCAACATCTCGGGCTTCGCGTCGAACATCTCGCTCGGATTCATGCTCGGCGTGATCCCGGTGGTGGCGCTGTTCTTCGGCCTGCCGATCGAGGTGCGGCACGTGACGCTCTCCACCGGCCAGCTCGCCGCGGCCGTGGGCTCCGAAGGCTTCGCGTTGATGGGTCAGAGCGCGTTCTGGTGGTGCGTGGCCGGCATCGCGGCGACCGGCGTGTTGAACCTGAGCGTGAGCTTCTTCCTCGCCTTCCGCGTTGCGTTGCGTTCGCGCGGCATTCGCCTGAACGACCGCAGCCGCATTTACCGCGCATTGCGCTCGCGGCTCTGGCGCGAGCCGCTGTCGTTCGTGTGGCCGAAGGCCTAGTTACCCTCGCGATCGCGGCGCTCGCCCTTGCGGCGGCCCGAGAACATCGTCCACCACACGATCAGCAGCAGCAGCGCCATGGCGCCGAAGGCTTCCAGCAAAATCACCCACATGTTGACCGTCTTTCGAAGCGCTGCGAGCGCGCTGTGCGTGGCGATTCTAGTTTCGCTGCTCGCGTGTTCGAGCCCGCCGCCGCTGCCACCCGCCGCACCTGAAACCAAGGCACCGACCCCGGACGCCCTGCCCGCAACACTCGGCCCGGCGGCCGTGCGCGGCCGTTCACGCTGGGTGCCGGTGCGCTGGTCCGAGTTGCCGGGCTGGGAGGCCGACCGCAGCGCCGAGCTCTGGCCCGCGCTGCTGCGCGGCTGCGAGCGGCCGGCGGCGGGCTGGGAGAGCGTGTGTGTGCAAGCCCGTGCTGCAGCGATGCCGGCCTTCAGCGACGAGGCCGCGCGCACCTGGTTGCAGCAACGTCTTCAGCCCTTCCGTGTCGAGTCGCCCGAGGGGGCGCCCGAGGGTCTGATCACCGGCTACTTCGAACCGCTGGTCGAGGCGACGCGCACGCCGCGTGGCGCTTTTCGGATCGCGCTGTACGCGCCGCCGGCCGACCTCGCGGCACGCAAGCCTTACTGGACCCGTCAGCAGCTCGACACGCTGCCCGCCGCCCAACAAGGGCTGCGCGGCCGCGCACTCGCCTACGTGGCCGATCCGCTCGATGCGCTGATCCTGCAGATCCAGGGTTCGGGCCGCCTCAACCTGCAAGAGAACGACGGCAGCCGAAAGCTCGTGCGCGTGGCTTACGCGGGCCACAACGACCAGCCCTACAAGTCGATCGGCAAGTGGCTGATCGAACAAGGCGAGCTGCGCCTCGAACAGGCTTCTTGGCCCGGCATCAAGGCCTGGGCGCGGCAGAACCCGAAACGTCTGAACGAGATGCTGTGGAGCAACCCGCGCTTCGTGTTCTTCCGCGAAGAGCCATTGCCCGACCCGCAACTCGGGCCCAAGGGTGCGCAGGCCGTGGCGCTGACGCCGGGGCGCTCGATCGCGGTCGACCCGCTGAACATTCCCTATGGCACGCCGGTCTGGCTCGACACGACCGAGCCGCTCTCGAACACGCCGTTGCGCCGCGCGGTGATGGCACAAGACACCGGCAGCGCGATCGTCGGCGCGGTGCGGGCCGACTACTTCTGGGGCTGGGGCAGCGAGGCCGAAGCGCAGGCCGGGCGCATGAAACAACCGCTGCGGCTGTGGGTGCTTTGGCCGAAGGTTTGAATGGGGAAGAAAGATTCGCGCCAAGCTGGCGACCAATCGACTCCCGACCTGCTTTCGAGCCACCCGCCATGACCCGCCGCAACCTGCTCGCCCTGCTCTCTGCCATCGGCCTCGGCCCACGTGTGGCCGAGGCACAAACCCAAGCCTTGCCGCCCGGCTTGGAGCCGTTGCGCCTGGCCGACGCCGAGTGGAAAAAGCGCCTCGCGCCCGCCGCCTACGACGTGCTGCGCCACGAGGGCACCGAGCGCGCCGGCACCAGCCCGCTCAATGCCGAGAAGCGCAAGGGCCGTTTCCATTGCGCCGGTTGCGACCTGCCGCTGTTCGGCTCGGAAGCCAAGTTCGAAAGCGGCACCGGCTGGCCGAGTTTTCACACCGCCCTGCCCGGCGCGGTGGTCACGCGCACCGACTACAAGCTCGTCTTCCCGCGCACCGAATACCACTGCGTGCGCTGCGAAGGCCACCAGGGTCACGTGTTCAACGACGGGCCGGCGCCGACCGGCAAGCGCTACTGCAACAACGGCGTCGCACTGAAGTTCGTGGTGGCCGCATGAACCGGCTTCGTGTGTTGCTTGCAGCCGTGCTGTTGGGTGTCGTCGGCTGGACACAAGCGCAGACAGCGGCCGTGCCCAGCACCGCCCGCGCCATCTTCGCGGGCGGCTGTTTCTGGTGTGTCGAGTCCGACTTCGACAAGGTCGAGGGCGTGCTCTCCACCACCTCGGGTTACACCGGCGGCAGCGTCGCGAACCCGAGCTACGAGCAGGTGTCGAGCAAGCGCACCGGCCACGCCGAGGCAGTGGAAGTGGTGTTCGACCCACGCAAGGTGAGCTACGAAAAACTCGTCGAGCATTTCTGGCGCACGACCGATCCGACCATGAAAGACCGCCAGTTCTGCGATGCCGGCACGCCTTACCGCAACGCCATCTTCCCGGTCGATGCAGCGCAGATGCAAGTGGCGCTGGCCTCGCGCGCCGCGCTGGAAAAGAGCAAACCCTTCAAGGAGCCGATCGTCACCGAGATCGTGGCGGCCACGGCCTTCTACCCGGCCGAGGAATACCACCAGAACTACTACAAGAAAAACCCGCTGCGATACCAGTACTACCGCACGAGCTGCGGCCGCGACGCGCGGGTCAAGCAGCTGTGGGGCGCGCAGGCGGCGCACTAGGCTCACTCCACGCAGCGGCCCCGGAAAGGCCGCTTCCGCCGCTTTTCGTTGCGCAAACGAACAGTGCCTCGGTGGTTCGGATTCTCGTTTCGTGCGGCGACGAACGGATCGGGCGCAGTGATCGGCCTACAGTCGGCATGCTGCGCCAAGGCGCCAACCCGAACATCGGCTGCCCTCATCGAGAATGTTTCTCCCCACGGCTCCACACATCAGGCCCAAGGGGGCGATCATTTCGAGACGGCGCTTCGTCACGGGTGCACCGGCACTTCTCGGCGCGGCACCGATCTTGTCGGCGTGCTCGCGCGGTGCCGATTCCGAGGACTACGAAGCCGCCGCCAAACGAACCTGGCGAGCTCATTCCACGG
>JANYFX010000336.1 GCA_025359585.1 Rhizobacter sp.
GCATGAGCCGGCCGACCTTGGTGCTCAGCACCAGCTCGTCGCGTGGCCAATGGGCCAGCGCCGCACCGAGCCGGCGCTCGGAACGCGTGAAGCCGTAGTACGGCGCGGTGTCGAAATGCCGCACGCCGCGCTGCCAGGCGCTTTCGAGCAGCAACGCCGCTTCGGCGTCCGACATCGCGCGGTAGAGGCCGCCGAGCTGGGCGCAGCCGAGCCCGAAGATCGGCACGCGCAGCTCGCGGCGCGGCAAGGGTCGTCGTTCGGACGGATTCATCGCGTTCGTGGGCTGCTGTGCGGTCTGGGGTCGCTGCGTCGTTCGGCGGACGACGATCAGTAGAGAACGTTCTTCGCCGTCGGCGTGTCGATGTTCTTCTTCGTGACCATCACGACGCCGGTGTCGAGGAACTTGGGCACGGTCTTGCCTTGCGAGGCCTCGACCGCCGTCTTCACGCCGAGGTTGCCCATCTGGTAAGCGCTTTGCACCGCGATGGCTTCGAGCGTGCCGTCCTTGATGAAGCCTTGCAGGTCGGAGTTGCCGTCGAAGCCGATCGCCACCACCTTGCCGGCCTTGCCACTTTGCACCAGCGCACGGCCCATGCCGATGGCGGTGGGCTCGTTGGCACCGAACAGGCCTTTCAGGTCGGCGTTCGCGGCGAGCACATCGGTCGTCTGGTTCAGCGCCGTGCCCATCTGCGAGTTCGAATAGAACGGCCCGACGATCTGCAGTTTCGAGTGGGTTTCGATGTACTTCTTGAACCCGCCGACGCGGCCGATCTCGGAGCCCGAGCCGGCGGTGTACGACATGATCGCGATCTTGCCGGTGGTGCCGACCTTGTCGATCAGGGCCTGCGCGCAGAGCTCGCCGGCCTTCTGGTTGTCGGTGGCGAGGAACGAGCGGTAATAGGCCTTGCCCGAGTCGGCGGCGGCCGAGTCGATCAGGATGACCGGGATCTTCGCTTCCCAGGCTTTTTTGATCGCCGGGATCAGCGCGTCGGGGTCGGAAGGGGCGAGGACGATGCCGGCGACCTTGCGGTTCACCGCGTTCTCGACCAGCGCCACTTGGCCGGCGAGGTCGGTGTCGGAGGCAGCGCCCTGGAACGTGGCGGTGTAGCCCTTCATGCCGGCGGCGGCCGCGTCGGCGCCCTTCTTCACGTTTTGCCAGAAGTCGGAGTTGGCGGTCTTGACGATGACTGCGATCTCCTTGTCGGCGGCGATCGTGGCGGAGCTGGCCAGAACCAGCGTGGATGCGAGCAGTGTCGTGAGCAGCTTTTTCATGTCATTCCTCTTGATGTTCAAGGTTGTCTCTCTTGGTCACCAGCGGCGGCCCCGCCGCTGGGTCGATCCCGGCCGTCTCGGCCAGTGGGGTTCATCGTCGGTGGCGCATCTGATCGATCCAGACCGTGAGCAGGATGACCAGCCCGATGATGATTTGCTGAGTGAAGGCGGACACACCGCCCATGTTCAAACCGTTGCGCAAGATGCCGATCACGAAGGCACCGATGACGGTGCCCGAGATCGAGCCGACGCCGCCCGAAAGCGAGGTGCCGCCGATGACCGCCGCCGCGATCGCGTCGAGCTCGTACATCAGGCCTTCGCTCGGCTGCGCCGTGACCAGGCGCGACATCAGCACGCAGCCGGTGAGCCCGGCCAGCAGGCCCGAAAGCACGTAGGCGAACAGCGTCACGCCGCGCACATCGACACCCGACAAACGCGCCGCCTCGCCGTTGGAACCGACGGCGTAGAGATGCCGGCCCAGCGTGGTGAGCCGCAGCAATACCGAGACCGCGACCGCGAGCACGATCATCAGCAGCACCGGGTAGGGAATGCCGGGAAAGATCACATCGGGAAAGCCGTCGGCACCGATCTTCACGACCCGCCACAAGGAGCCGTTGCCGAGCTCGGCGAAGCTGTCGCCGAGGCCGCCGATCGCCCTCGCGTCGGTGATCTGCAGCGCCACGCCGCGCGCCACCAGCATCATCCCCAGGGTCGCGATGAACGGCGGCAGGCGCAGCAGCGTGACGCACAGGCCGTTCACCGCGCCGCACAGCGCGCCCACCAGCAGGCCGCACAGCATGCCCAGCGGCACCGGCGCACCGGCCTTGACGGCCATCGCCGCGACCACCCCCGACAACGCCAGGATGGCGCCCACCGACAGGTCGATCCCGCCAGTGATGATCACGCAGGTCGCGCCGATGCCGAGGTAGGCGATAGAGGTGACCTGCAACGCGACCGTCATGCCGTTGCCGACCGAGAAGAACGCGTCGCTGACGAGCGAGAACACGATCGTCAACGCGAGCAGGCTGCCGAGCGCGGCGAATTTCTGGAACAGGTCTTTTTGTTTTTCGGTCATGACAGGGGCGGTGTGACGGCACTTCGGCCAGAGGCGTGGTGCATGATTTCTTCGGGTGAGGTCTTGCGCGTTTCGAGCACGGCGCTGATGCGGCCGGCGTGGAACACGGCGACACGGTCGGTCATGCCCAGAATCTCGGGCAGCTCCGAGCTGATGAGAACGACGCCGATGCCCAGCGCCGCGAGTTCATCGAGCAGTTTGTAGATCGCGTACTTCGCGCCCACGTCGATGCCACGCGTGGGCTCGTCGAAGAAGAGCACGCGCGAATCGCGGAACAGCCATTTCGCGATCACGATCTTTTGCTGGTTGCCCCCCGACAGCAGGCGCACGATCTGGCGCGTCGAGGGGGTGCGAATGCCGAGCGAGTCGATGTAGCGCTGCGCCACCGCGTCTTCTTCACCGAAGCGGATGAAACCGAGCCGGCTGGCCACGGCGGCGCTGTTGGCCAGGCTCACGTTCTGCGCCACGCTCATGTCGATCGCCAGGCCGTGGCCCTTGCGGTCTTCCGAGAGGTAGGCGATGCCGCTGCGAATCGCGTCGCGCGGGCTGCGAATGTGCAGCAGCTCCGCGCCCAGCCGCAGCGTGCCGGCATCGGGCAGGTCGGCCCCGAAGACAGCGCGTGCCACCTCGGTTCGGCCGGCGCCCATCAGCCCCGAGAAACCGAGGATCTCGCCGCGCCGCAGCTCGAAGCTCACGCCCTCGAAAGCCCCCCGCCGCGACAAGCCGGCCACCGACAGCAGCACCTCCGGCGTCGGCACCGAGGTGCGCGGCGGAAACTTCTCGTCGAGCGCGCGGCCGACCATGCGCTCGACGATCTGGTCGGGTGTGGTGGCCGCGAAGTCGTCGGTCGAAACATGCCGGCCATCGCGCAACACCGTCACGCGGTCGACGATGCGGGCCATTTCGTCCAGCCGGTGCGTGATGTAGACGATGGCCACGCCGGCGCGTTTGAGCTCGGCGATCACCTTGAACAGTTGACCGGTCTCGGACTCGGTCAGCGACGAGGTGGGTTCGTCCATGATCAGGACCTCGGCGTCGATCGACAGCGCCTTCGCGATCTCCACCATCTGCCGCTGCGCCACCGACAGCGTGCGAACCATCGCGGTCAGTTCGATCTCGATGCCAAGCCGTGCCAGGCAGCGCCGTGCATCCGCATGCAGCCGGGCGCGGTCGATGAAAAACGCGCGGCGCGGCTCGCGCGCCAGGTAGATGTTCTCGGCGACCGACAGGTGCGGCACGAGGTTCAGCTCCTGGTGAATCATCGCGATGCCCGCGGCTTCGGCGGCGCGCGAAGAGCCGAAGCGCGTGGCCTGACCCTTGAAGAAGATTTGCCCTTCTTCGGGTTGCAGCTGGCCACTCATGACCTTCATCAACGTGGACTTGCCGGCGCCGTTCTCGCCGCACAAGGCATGCACTTCGCCGCGCCGCAGTTCGAGGCTCACGCCGTCGAGCGCGGTGACGCCGAGAAAGCGTTTGCAGATGCCTTGCAGCTGCAACAGCGGCTGCCCGTGCGCGGGCTCGATGCGGGCCACGGCGGGCGCGGTGGCGGTGTTTGAACTCGTTTGCAAGACCGCCTCCATCGTGGTGTTCGAAGCCGCAGCGCCGTCGGTTGTGGCAACGCAGCTTTGCTCTTTTTGGTCAGTTCACCTGACACAGCGGATCGCATTTGGCCTTACCAATTGACAAATCAGCCCTAGGACAATCCCTCATTTTCCCTCGCAGACCTCACTTGCCCCTGCGGTGAAGCGGGCCGTGCGCCACCGGCCAGCAGCGGCGTTCGAAGACGCGCGTTATCATGGTCAGGCCAATTTTCGAGACGCAGCTTCCATGACGGTTCAGCTCAAGCAAGTCGAGCCTCGACGCCTTTACCAGCAGATCGCCGACCAGATCCGCGAGCTCATACGCCAAGGCGGTTTCGACGTGGGGACGCGCCTGCCCCCCGAGCGCGACCTGGCTCAGCAGCTCGGCGTGTCACGCCCTTCGCTGCGCGAGGCCATGATCGCGCTCGACGTGGAGGGCACGGTCGAAATCAAGGGCGGCTCGGGGGTCTATGTGTGCCGCCGACCGGAGCGGCCCGACAAGGCCACCGCCGAGCTCGGCGACAGCCCGATGGAATTGATGCAAGTGCGTTCAGCGCTCGAAGGCACTGGCGTGCTGCTGGCGTGCGCACACGCCACCCCGGCCGGCATCGCGCGTTTGCGCGAGATCGTTCAGTCGATGCGCGAAGAGATCGCGCGCGGGCGCACGCCACTCGAGTTCGACCGGCAGTTTCACCTGGCCGTCGCGGAGATGAGCGGCAACCTCGTCATGGTTCGCATGATCGGCGAGTTGTTCGACGGCCGGCACAGCCCGATCTCGGCCAAGCTCAGCTCACGCTTCGAAAACAAGCGCACGTGGAACCTGGCGCTGAAGGAACACGAGGCCATTCTTCGAGCGCTGGAGGTGCGTGACCCCCTCGCCGCCCAGGCCGCGATCCGCTCGCACCTGAGGGCCTCCGAGGAGCGCTGGGTCGGCACCGACGGGCCCTGAGGCGGCCCGCTATGGCGCGGCTGCGTGCCAGCCGCCGCCCAGCGCCTGGATCAAGGCGATCGCGGAGGCCTGCCGGTTCGCAGCAAGCTGCGACAGCGTGCGGCGCGCACTCAGCGCCGAGGCCTGCGCCGTCACCACTTCGCTGTAGCTCACCTGCCCGGCCTTGTAGCGGTTCAGCAGTTGCTGCTCGGTGAGGTCGGCCGCTTGCGACGCAGCGCGGCGCAGTTCGGCCTGCTCGGCCAGCGCGCGGGTCGTCGAGAGCTGATCCTCGACCGCCTGAAACGCCGTCAACACGGTCTGCCGATAACGCGCCACCGCCGCGTCACGCGAGGCTTCGGCGCCTTCGACGCGGGCCTTCGTGGCACCGGCATCGAACAGGGTCTGCGCCACCGACACGCCGAGCGACCACAGGCTCGTCGATGCGCCAAACAGGTCGGCGACGCGGCTGCCGCTGTTGCCGATCGATCCGCTGAGCGACAGGCTCGGGAAATACGCCGAGCGTTGAATGCCGATCTGCGCGTTGGCCGCGGCCACGGCGCGCTCTGCAGCGGCGATGTCGGGCCGGCGCTGCAGCAGCTCCGAGGGCACGAACAGCGGGACCGAAGGCACCGTCATGTTCCACGCGCTCACCGGCAGCGAGAACTCGGCCGGCGCCTTGCCGACCAGCACCGCGATCGCGTGTTCGAGCTGGGCGCGCTGGTTCGTCAAGGTGGCCAGGTCGGCGCGCGTGTTGGCGAGCTGCGTCTGTGCCTGCAGCACGTCGGTGCGTGGCGCGATGCCGGCGTCGTAGCGGTTCTGCGTGATCGTGAGCGAGCGTTCGAAACCGTCGGCGGTGCTGCGCACCAGCGCGAGTTCGGTGTCGGCATCGCGCAGCGAAAAGTAGTTGGTCGCGAGCTCGCCCTGGGCCGACAAGCGCGCCGCCGCGAGGTCGGCATCGCTCGCCTGCGCATTCGCCTGCGCGCTCTCGACACCACGCCCGAGCTTGCCCCAGATGTCGGGCGCCCAGCTCGCGCCGACACCGAGCTGCAGGCTGTTGGCGGCGCCGTTCGACGCACCACCACCCGAACGTCTGGCGCTGCCGTCGAGCGTGAGCGAAGGGAACAGCGAAGCGCGCTGTTCACGCACCAGCGCGCGCGACTGCGCATACGCAGCGACCGCAGCCGCCACGTTCTGGTTCGACACTTCGACCTGCTGCACGAGCGCGTTCAGATCGGCATCGCCGAACAGTTCCCACCACGGGCCACGCTCCAGCGTGTCGGCGGGCGCGGCCGGCAACCAGCCGGCCTGCGGCAGCGGCGCTTCCTTGAAAGCGGCGGGTGTCGCCGTGCTCGGGCGCTGGTAGTCGGGGCCGACCGCACAGGCCGACAGGGCGGCCGCTGCGCTGGCGATCAGCAGCCACGTCGTCACGGGAAAGCAAACAGGGTGAGGTGTGTTCATGTCGATTCGGCCGGTGTCAACGGGCCGTCGCCGGCACGGCTCAGGTGGCGCTCGTCGGCGCCACGGCGGCGCAGCTTGTCGAGCAGCAGGTAGACGACAGGCGTCGTCAGCAAGGTCAGTATCTGGCTCGCGATCAGGCCGCCGATGATGGCCACGCCGAGCGGCTGGCGCAGTTCGGAGCCTTCGCCGAAACCGATCGCCAGCGGCAACGCGCCGAGCGCGGCCGCGAGCGTCGTCATCAGGATCGGGCGGAAGCGCAGCAGGCAGGCTTCGCGCACCGCGTCGAAGGCACTCAGACCACGCGAGCGTTCGGCATCGAGCGCGAAGTCGATGATCAGGATCGCGTTTTTCTTGACGATGCCGATCAGCAGAAACACGCCGATCAGCGCAATGATCGAAAACTCCATCTTGAACATCAGCAGGGCGAGCACCGCGCCGACACCCGCCGAAGGCAAGGTCGAGAGCACCGTGATCGGGTGGATCAGGCTTTCGTACAGGATGCCGAGCACGATGTAGATCACGACGATGGCCGCGATGATCAGCAGCGTCTGTTGGCCTTGCGACTGGCGCGCCGCGAGCGCGGTGCCGGCAAACGACCCGCGCACGTTGGTCGGCATCGCAATGTCGGCTTCGAGTTGCGCGATCTCGCGGCCGGCGTCGTCCAGCGTGGCGCCTTCCGCGAGGTTGAACGACACGGTGGTGGCGAGTTCGCCGTCCTGGTGGTTGATCGAGGTCGGCGTCGATTCTTCGCTGAACTTCGCGACCGCCGAGAGCGGCACCAGCGAGGTCACGCTGTTGGCCAGCGCGTTGCCGCTCGACGAATCGCGCGAACCGGGGTTGGCCGCGACGCTGCTGATGCCTGTCGTGTTGGTGGTGGCCGTGGTGCTCGCCGTCGTACCCGGCGCCACGCTGCCGACCGGCGTCTTCGCCGACACATACACATCACGCAGCGCGTTAGGCCCCGTCGTGTAGCGCGGGTGCCATTCCATCACCACGTGGTACTGGTTCAGCTCGTCGTAGATCGTCGCGACCTGGCGCTGGCCGAAGGCGTCGTACAGGGCTGCGTTGACCGCCGTCGAGCTCAGCCCGAGCTTGGCCGCGCTGTCACGATCGACCTTCACCATCGTCTCGACGCCGTTGTCGGCCTGGTCGGTGTCCACGTCGAGCATCGTCGATGCGTTTTTCATCGCGTCGGCGAGTTTGGTGGCCCAGGTTTTCAGGTCCTTGATGCTGTCGCTCTTGAGCGTGTACTGGTAGGTGGAATTGGAGGCGCGGCCACCGGCGCGCACGTCTTGCACCGGCCCGAGAAACACCGACAGGCCGGTCACTTTCGCGAGCTGCGGGCGCAGTCGCGCGATCACGGCCAGACCCTTGTCCGTGCGCTGGCCGGCGGGCTTCAGGTTGACGAACATGAAGCCGCCACCCGAGCGCCCGCCGCCGGTGAAGCCGACCACCGTGTCGACGGCCGGGTCGGCGCGAACGATGTCGACCACCTGGCGTAGTTTCACGCCCATTTCTTTCGACGAAATGCTCTGGTCGGCGCGCAAGCCACCATTGAGCTGGCCGGTGTCTTGCTGCGGGAAAAAGCCTTTCGGCGCGGCGCTGAACAGGTAGACGTTCAGGCCGATCACCGCGACGAGGATCAGCATCACGAGCCACTGGCTCGCCAGCGCCCAGTCGAGACTGTGTTCGTAGCCGCGCAGCACCCAGCCGTAGACACGCTCGGCGCCTCGGGCGATGCGCCCTGGCGGCTTGGCTTTTGCACCGCCTTCCGGCAGGAACCACGCGCACATCATCGGCGTGGTCGTCAGCGAGATCACGAGCGAGATCATCACCGCCGCCGACAGCGTGACCGCGAACTCGCGGAACAGCCGCCCGGTCTGGCCTTCCATGAACAAGAGCGGAATGAACACCGCCACCAGCGAGACGCTGATCGACAGCACCGTGAAGCCGACTTCCTTCGCGCCGAGCAAAGAGGCTTGCATGCGGCCCATGCCGGCTTCGATGTGGCGCGCGGTGTTTTCGAGCACGACGATCGCGTCGTCCACGACGAAACCGGTCGCGACGGTCAGCGCCATCAAGCTCAGGTTGTTCAGCGAGAAGCCGAGCAAATACATCACGCCGAAGGTGCCGAGCAGCGCCACGACGGTCGCTACCGCCGGGATCACGGTCGCACGCGTGCTGCGCAGGAACGCGCTGACGACGACGATCACCAGCACGATCGAGATCAGCAGCGTGATCTCGATCTCGCGCAGCGAAGCGCGGATCGAATTCGTGCTGTCTGAGGCGACGCGCATTTCCACATCGGCGGGCAGCTGCGCCTGCAACTCGGGCAGCAGCGCACGCACGCCGTCGACCGTCTCGATCACGTTGGCGCCCGGTTGGCGCGTGATCAGGATGACGATCGCCGGCTCGCCGTTGAAGAGGCCGAGCGTCTGCGTGTTCTCGACCCCATCGACGACCTCGGCCACGTCTGCCAAACGCACCGCCGAGCCGTTGCGCCAGGCCACCACTATCGCCGCGTAGTCTGCCGCGCGGCGTGCTGCCGCCTGCGTGTAGATCTGCAGGCGCCGGCCGTTGCCGCGGATGTCGCCCTTCGGCCGGTTGGCATTGGCCGCCTGGATCGCGGCGCGCACGTCCTCGGCGCCGATGCCGTAGCGGTTCAACGCGAACGGCAGCAACTCGATGCGCACCGCCGGCAGCGACCCGCCGCCGATCTCGACGTCGCCGACG
>JANYFX010000339.1 GCA_025359585.1 Rhizobacter sp.
GGTCGGCCTGGTCGGCCGCAATGGCGCGGGCAAGTCCTCGCTGTTTTCGCTCCTGACCCAGCGCCTGCAGTCGGACGCCGGCGACGTGTCGATGCCGCCGCGCTGGCGCATCGGCGAGGTCGCGCAGGAGATGCCCGAGACGACCCAGGGCGCGGCCGACTTCGTGCTCGAAGGCGACACGCGGCTGATGGAAGCCCAAGCCCAGCTCGTGCAGGCCGAACTCGACGACGACGGCCATGCGATGGCAGAAGCCCACCACGCCATCAGCGACGCCGGCGGCTTCGAAGCGCGCCCGCGCGCGCAGGCCATGCTGCTCGGCCTCGGCTTCAAGCAGTCGGAACTCGACGGCCCGGTCAACAGTTTTTCGGGCGGCTGGCGCATGCGGCTGCAACTGGCCCGCGCGTTGATGTGCCCGGCCGACCTGATGCTGCTCGACGAGCCGACCAACCACCTCGACCTCGACGCGCTCGTCTGGTTGGAGGCGTGGCTGAAGAAGTACGAAGGCACGATGATCGTGATCAGCCACGACCGCGAGTTTCTCGACGCGATCACCAACGTCACGCTGCACCTCGACGAGACCAAGCTCACGCGTTACACCGGCAACTACACCGCCTTCGAAGAAATGCGTGCCGAGCGATTGATGCAGGCCCAGGCCAGCTTCGAGAAACAGCGCGAGCGCATGGCGCACCTGCAGAAGTTCATCGACCGTTTCAAGGCCAAGGCCAGCAAGGCCAAGCAGGCGCAGAGCCGCGTGAAGGCGCTGGCGCGCATGGAAAAACTCGGGCCGGTGCTGACCAGCGCCGACTTCCAGTTCGAGTTTCGCGAGCCGATGAATCTGCCGAACCCGATGCTCGCGTTTTCGCAGGTGGCCTGCGGTTACCACGCCGAAGACGGCAGCGAAACGCGCATCGTGCACGACATCAACCGCTCTGTGCTGGCGGGCCAGCGCATCGGCATCCTCGGCGCCAACGGCCAGGGCAAGTCGACGGTGGTCAAGACCATTGCCGGCGACCTGCCGCGCCTGGCGGGTGAGATCACCGAAGGCAAGGGCCTGACCATCGGCTACTTCGCGCAGCAGGAGCTCGACGTGCTCTCGCTCGACGACGGCCCTTTGATGCACATGATCCGCCTCGCCCGTGACGTGGGGCCACAGGCACGCGAACAGGAGCTGCGCGACTTTCTCGGCTCGTTCCGCTTCGTCGGCGAGATGGTCACGCAGGCCGTGGGCACGCTTTCGGGCGGCGAAAAGGCACGCCTGGTGCTGGCCATGCTCGTGTGGCAACGCCCCAACCTGCTGCTGATGGACGAGCCGACCAACCACCTCGACCTGACCACGCGTGAAGCGCTCTCGATGGCGCTGAACGAGTTCGAAGGCACGGTCATGCTGGTCAGCCACGACCGTGCGCTGCTCCGCGAAGTCTGCGACGAGTTCTGGCTGGTGGCCGACGGTGCGATCAAACCCTTCGACGGCGACCTCGACGACTACCAGCGCTGGCTGCTCGAGCAGTCGCGCGACGCCGCCCGCGAGCAGAGCAAGGGCGACAAGAAGCGCAAGAAGCAGGCGGCACAAGATGCCGTAGCGGTGCCGGTCGCGGCCGCTGTGCACGCCCCGAAGCCGGCCCCCGACCGCAAGGCCACGGCCGCCGTGCGCCAGCAGCGCAGTGAAGAGCAGAAGCCGCTCCGCAAGGAGCTGGGCAGTGTCGACAGCCGCCTGGCCGGGCTGGCGCGCGACCGCGAAGCCGCCGAGGCCCGCATGGCCGCCGCGTCGGCCACACCGGCCGAGCGCGCCGAACAGGGCAAGCGCCTCAAGCAGATCGGCGACGAGATCGAAAAGCTCGAAGCACGCTGGCTCGAATTGAGCACACAACTCGACGCGCTGAGCGCCCAGACTGCGGGATAAAACCGGCCTGAGCCGGTGTGGCCACTGCTACAGTGGCCACACACCACGGGGGAGGCGCCATGCCTTCGATGCGCTCGGATCGAACGATCTACGCCAGTGTGCTGGGGCCGCTGGTGCTGGCCATCGTCACGCTGGTGCTCGTGAGCGTGGGGGGCTTTCAGGCCCTGTCGGCTGCACGCGCTTACGTGGGTGGCGAAAGTCTCTGGTCGAAAGCGCGCAGCCAGACCACCGAGCATCTGCGCGCCCGCGCCACGGCGAACCCGGCGCCGGCTTGCCAACCGCTGATCGTCTCGCTGGCCGTGCCGCTGGGCGACCGTGCGGCCCGCCTCGCACTCGACCGCTCACCGCCCGATCTCGCGGCCGCCCGCGTCGGCTTTCTGCGCGGTGGCAACCACCCCGACGATCTCGACGGCATGATCAATCTGTACCTGTACTTCGGTTCGCTGCCGCTGTTGCGCGAACCGATCGCCGACTGGCGCCACGGCGACGAATTGATCGAGAAGTTGCGCGCGCTGGGCGAACGCATCTGCGCGCGTTCACCGGTGACCGCAGACCGCGTCCAGCCCGACCCGGAACTGCGCGCGCTGGATCGGCTCGACGCCGAACTGATCGAGGTCGAAAAGCACTTCTCGGCATCGCTCGGTCACTCGTCGCGCCTGACCGAGTATTTGTTGATCGGCACGATCCTGCTGCTCGCCGTCCTGCTGGCGGCCGGCAGCATCTGGTTCGTGCTGCGCTCGATGCGCTCGCAGATCCAGCAAGGCCGCGAGCTGATGCACGCCAATACCCGCTGGGACCTGGCGGCCGACGCCGCCGGCGTGGGCGTCTTCGTCTGGCATGCCGCGACCGACCGCATCGAGCTCGACCCGCGCGCACGCCAGCTCTATGGCCTGAGCCCCGACCCGCAGGTACCGGTCACGCGGGCCGAGGTGCGCGAACTGACGCACCCCGACGATCGCGCCGGCCTTCAGCAGCTGATGGAAAACGCGCTGGCCGGCAACGAAGCGCTGCGCGCGCGCTACCGCGTCGTGCTGCCCGGCGACTCGGTGCGCCACCTCGAAGCCATCGGCACGCTGCGCGAAGGCGGGCCGGCGCGCGCGCCCCGGCACATGGTGGGCGTGCTGCGCGACGTGACCGACGAGATCGCCGCTGCCCGCCTGCAAGTCGAAAAGGACGCCGCAGAACGCAGCGCAAAAGCGCGCAGCGAGTTTCTTTCGCGCTTGAGTCACGAGCTGCGCACGCCACTCAATGCCGTGCTGGGTCTGGCGCAACTGCTCGACATCGACACCCGCGAGCCACTGACCACTCGCCAGAGCGCGCGCATCAAGCTCGTGCTCGAAAGTGGCTGGCACCTGCTGCACCTGGTCGACGATGTGCTCGACATCACCAGCATCGACTCCGGCATGCTTGCCATCCAGTCGACCCCGACCGATCTGGCAGCGGCGGTCCAGGCCAGCCTCAACCTGATCGAGCCGGACCGCTTGGCCCGTGCGATTCAGGTCGAAAACCTGTTGCCCACCGACCTGCCCCGCGTTCTGGGCGATGCGCGCCGCCTGCAGCAGGTGTTCGGCAACCTGCTCAGCAACGCCTGCAAATACAACACCCGAGGCGGCAGGCTCACGCTGCGCTCGCAAGACCTGCCCGACCAGGTCTGCGTGCGCGTCGAAGACGAAGGCCGGGGACTGAGTGCGGCCTTGCTGACCGAGCTGTTCCAGCCCTTCAAGCGCCTGCAGGTTTCAGCCGATGTGCCCGGCACCGGCCTGGGGCTGGTGGTCGTGAAACTGCTGGTCGAACAGATGGGCGGCCGCATCGACGTGAGCAGCGAGCCCGGGCGCGGCACCTGCTTCACGGTCTGCCTGCGCAAGGCCTGAAGCCGGCTTCGTTCCGAATCCATTCTGGCGACAGGGCATTTAGATTGCACACAATTCAATTGCCAACTTTCAAATACACTGGCGCTCATGTCTTCACGATCCACGCGCACCAAGCCCGTCACGGCCGCCTCGGCCGAGTGGATGCAGCGGCTCGACCACCAGCTGTGTTTTGCGCTTTATTCCAGCTCGCTCGTGATGACCAAGCTCTACAAGCCGGTGCTGTCGGCGCTCGGTCTCACCTACCCGCAGTACCTCGTGCTGCTGGTGCTGTGGGAGAGCGATGCCATCGGCGTCAGCGAGCTCGGCGCGCGCCTGTTTCTCGACTCCGGCACGCTCACGCCGCTGCTCAAACGAATGGAAGCCGCCGGTTGGCTGACCCGCCTGCGCGCCGTGGACGACGAACGCCGCGTGATCGTCTCGCTCACCGCCGCCGGCCGTGCCCTGCGCCGCAAGTCGCAACACGTGCCCAACGAAGTCGCCTGCGCGTCGGGCTGCGAACTCGATGAACTCGCCGACCTGACGCAGCGGCTGCAGGCGCTGCGCGCCAGCGTCGGCCAGCACATCGAAACCTGAACTCCGTTTCCCCCACCCCCTGAAAAAGGAAATCACCATGTCGATCGAAAAAGTTCTGTACACCGCCCACGCCACTTCCACCGGTGGTCGCGAAGGTTCGTCGAAGTCGTCCGACGGCGTGCTCGACGTGAAGCTCACCACGCCGAAGGAAATGGGCGGCAACGGCGCCGTCGGCACCAACCCCGAGCAGTTGTTCGCCGCCGGTTATTCCGCATGTTTCCTCGGCGCGATGAAGTACGTGGCAGGCACGCAGAAGATCGCCTTGCCGGCCAGCACTTCGATCACCGCCGATGTCGGCATCGGCCAGATCCCGGCCGGCTTCGGCATTCAGGTCGCGATGACGATCACGATCCCCGGCATGGAACACGCGGCAGCCGAAAAGCTGGTGCAAGCAGCCCACGGCGTGTGCCCGTACTCGAACGCCACACGCGGCAACATCGACGTGACGCTCACCGTCGCATAAGTCTGCGGAGCGGGTTCACCTTCAGCGCGGGCCCGCTTCGAGCAGCGCGAGGATCATCTCGATCCTCGCCTGCACCGGCGTGAGTGCGCCGGCCGAGGGCAGTGCCTGCCCGGCCGACGCGATCACCGCGCCGCCAAGGCAACGCGAGCTGCGCACGATGCGCAGCCCCGCGGCCTGCGCTTCCAGCAAGGCGGCTTCGAGTTCGTGGTGCAGCGTGCCGTTGCCGGTGCAAGCGGCGACGATGCCCTGAACGCCGATCCGGCGCAGTGCCGTCACTATCCCCGCACCCGACCCCGCATGGCTCGTGACGATTTCGACCCTCGGCCACGCGGCCACGTCTTCGGGCAAACGATCCACACCCAGCGCTTCGCTCTGCGGCCAGGACCGATGCCGGCGCAAGCGCCCTTGCTCGACCTGCGCGATCGCACCCGCGTCACCCGAGCCGAACGCGGCCAGCCGGTAAGTGTGCGTCTTGCGCACATCGAGCGCCGAATGAACTTCACCGGCCAGCACCGCGACCACGCCGCTCGCGCCTTGTGACCGCGCCACAACCACCGCATCGAGCAGGTTCTGTGGCCCGTCGGCGAGCAGCGCGGTGGCCGGCCGCATCGCCGCCGTGAGCACGACAGGCTTGTGCGGCGCGAGCACGCGCTGCAGAAAGTACGCGGTCTCCTCCAGGGTGTCGGTGCCGTGCGTGACGACGACACCGGCCACCTCGGGCCGCGCGAGGTGCTGCGACACGCACAAAGCCAGCGCCCGCCAGATCACGAAGCCCATGTCCTTGCTGTCGATCTGGCTCACCTGCTCGGCTTCCAGTGCCTGGCCCGCAAGCGCAGGCACCGCCGCGAGCAACTGCGCCACGCCGATCTGCGCGGCGGTGTAGCCGACGTTGTCGGCGGCGTCTTTCGCGGTGCCGGCGATGGTGCCGCCGGTGCCCAGGATCACGACCGTCTGCGCGATTTTTTGCATTTTTCTCGAAGCTGGATGAAAATACAGGTACTGGATGAATTGCCAGCCAAGCCGAACCGCAGCCGAGCGGCTGGTCATCATGAAGGAATTCCGTGTACGAAAAGCCCAAACTCACCGACCGCCAGCAACAGATTCTCGACCTGGTGCAAAGCGCCATCGAACGCACCGGCGCGCCACCCACCCGCGCCGAGATCGCGGCCGAGCTCGGCTTCAAATCGGCCAATGCCGCTGAAGAGCACTTGCAGGCGCTGGCACGCAAGGGCGTGATCGAGCTGATCGGCGGCACGTCGCGTGGCATCCGGTTGCGCTCAGAGACCTTGCGAGCGCTCAACGAATCGCGTGGCAAGCAGTTCAGCCTGCCGCTGCCGAGTCTGTCGCAGCTCACGCTACCGCTCGTGGGCCGCGTCGCTGCGGGCAGCCCGATCCTGGCGCAAGAGCACATCGACCAGACATACCTGGTCGAAGCCAGCATGTTCCCGCGCCGCCCCGACTACCTGCTCAAGGTGCGCGGCATGAGCATGCGCGACGCCGGCATCATGGACGGCGACCTGCTCGCGGTGCAAAAAGCCAAAGAAGCGAAGAACGGCCAGATCGTCGTGGCCCGGCTCGGCGACGAAGTGACCGTGAAGCGCTTCCGCCGCACCCGCGGCACGATCGAGCTGATACCCGAGAACCCCGACTTCAAGACCATCGTCGTCGAAGGCGATGTCGAGTTCGAGCTCGAAGGCCTGGCCGTGGGCCTGATCCGCAACAACATGATGATGTGACCGCCATGGGGGCCACGATCAAATCGCCGAAAGCCGCCAGCGCCGCCGAGTGCCAGGTGCTGGAGCAACTGCCCAACATCGGCCCGTCGCTCGCGGCCGACCTGCGGCTGATCGGCATCGCGCACCCGAAAGAGCTGCGCGGCAAAGACGCTTTCGTGCTCTACCAGAAGTTGTGCGCCGCCACCGGCCAGCGCCACGACCCGTGCGTGCTCGACACCTTCATGGCCGCCACCGACTTCATGGGCGGCGCGCCGGCCGCGCCCTGGTGGCACTACACGGCGCAACGCAAGGCGCTGTTCGGGCAGGTCTGAGGGGCGCGGGCCGAACTGGCGCCGGTCCGTGGCTTATTTCCGGCGTTCGGGTCGGGTGAAGCTGGAAACAATGAGACCCACGCCCGCTGTGTTGGCGGGCACGAGGACCCTCGATGTTTGCCACTGCCTTGCTGCGCCTTCTGAAACCTGCCCCCGAGATCACCGTGTGGATGCACAGTCGCGTCTGCCCGCCGAAAACGCTTCACCCCTTGCGGGCCGGCCAATGGCGCGAGTGGCTGACGGGCATTCCCGACACGCGCATCGGCGCTGAACCGTCCGCCCATTCCTCGCCTCGCGGCAACGCGCAGCTCACGAATGTGCGCGGCGAGTTCATCGATGCGCTCGACGACATTCCGGGCCATGCGGCCGACGACGCGATCGCGCAGATCTATGCGGCCAGGTCGATGCACGAGCTCTGGCACCTGCGCCTCGACGTGTTCAATCTCGTCTCGTGCCAGCACACCCAGACCGAAGCCGATCACCGCCTCGCGCAGCTGAACCGGCACTTCCCGACGCGTTCGCCGCGCTCGGGCTTCGGCGTGCTGGGCGGCCGCTGAACCGGCCCTGCTTCGGCTAGCGCGCGCTGAACGCCAGCTTCAACCCGAGGCCGACGAACAAGGCGCCGGCGGCGCGTTGGAGCCACGGGCCGACCCTCGCGCTCCCGCTGCGGCCCGACAGGCCTTGGCGCACGCGGTGCGTCAGCAAGGCCACGCCGATGTTCACCGCGACACCGCCGACGGTGAACACGAGACCGAGCGCCAGGAACGACAACGCCTGCTGCGGCGCACCCGGCACGATGAACTGCGGCAGGAAGGCGAGGAAGAACAAGGCCACCTTCGGGTTCAGCGCGTTCGTCCATGCGCCTTGCCAAAACACGCGTGACGAGCCCTGCACCCGCGTCGCACCCGAGGGGCTGACATCGGCGGGTGCATCGCCGCGCCCACGCGCCCGCATCATCGAGATACCGACCCACACCAGATAGGCCGCGCCGACCCACTTCACGAGCGTGAACGCCGTGGCGGAAGCCGCCAACAGCGCCGACAAGCCGACCGCCGCGAGCGCCACGTGCAACAGGCAGCCCGCCCCCACGCCGAGCGCCGCCAGCACGCCGGCACGCCGCCCGTGCACGGCGCTGCTGCCGGCCACGAACAGCATGTCGGGCCCGGGCGTCAGGTTGACGAGCAGTGCCGCCGTCAGGAACAGCGGCAGGTCGTGGACCGCGAGGTTCACTGCTTGGGCGCGCCCAGGAAGTCCATCTTGCCGAGCTCGACGCCGTTGTGGCGCAGCAGCGCATAGGTGGTGGTCATGTGGAAATAGAAGTTCGGCAGCACGAAGTACTTCAGGTAGGCCTCGCCCTTCATCGTGGTCGAGCCGTCGCGGCGCGGGATCACGATGTCCTTGTCTTCGGTGCCGTCGATCTGCGCCGCCGGCACCGACTGCACGTAATCCATGACCTTGCGCACCCGCTCGCGCAGCTCGGCAATGCTGGTCTCGTTGTCTTCGAACTTCGGCGAATCCACACCAGCGAGCCGTGCGACTGCGAACTTGGCACCATCGCAGGCGATCTGGATCTGGCGCGTGAACGGCAGCATGTCGGGCGCGAGGCGCGCGCTCAGGTAGACGCTGGGGTCGAACTTCTTCGCTGCCGCGTGGGCCTCGGCCTTGTCGAGCCACTGGCCCAGGTTGGTGAGCATGCGAACGAACACCGGCACACTGGCCGAATGCATGGTAATGGACATGTTGTCTCTCGTCTTTGGGTGGGAAGCGGGCATGCTACAGGCCTTCGCGCAGACGTGCACAATCGCTGCCAACGCACAAAACCCCTGCGACCTTCGTGAACATCATCATCCTCGACGACTACCAGGACGCGGTGCGCAAACTCAGGTGCGCCAGCCAGCTCGAGCAGCTCAACGCCAAGGTCTTCACCAACACCGTCAAGGGCATCGGCCAGCTGTCGATCCGGCTGCGTGATGTGGAAGTGCTGGTCCTGATCCGCGAACGCACCCAGTTCCCGCGCGCCCTGCTCGAAAAGCTGCCCAAGCTCAAGCTGATTTCGCAGACCGGCAAGGTCGGCGCGCACATCGATGTCGAGACCTGCACGCGCATGGGCATCGCCGTGGCCGAAGGCGTGGGCTCGCCCGTGGCCCCGGCCGAGCTGACCTGGGCGCTGATCATGGCCGCGATGCGCCGGCTGCCGCAGTACATCGGAAACCTCAAACACGGCGCCTGGCAGCAGTCGGGCCTGAAGGCGGGTTCGATGCCGCCGAACTTCGGCCTCGGCACGGTGCTGCGCGGCCGCACGCTCGGCGTCTGGGGCTACGGCAAGATCGGCCAACTCGTCGCCGGCTACGGCAAAGCCTTCGGCATGAACGTTGTCGTGTGGGGCAGCGAATCGGCGCGCTCGCGTGCCGAGCACGACGGGCTCACGGCCGCCACGAGCTGCGAAGAATTCTTCGAAACCTGCGACGTGCTTTCGCTGCACCTGCGCCTGCACGACAGCACGCGCGGCGTGGTGAAGTTCGACGCGCTCTCGCGCATGAAGCCCACCGCCCTGCTCGTCAACACCTCGCGCGCCGAACTGATCGAAGAAGGCGCGCTGGTCTCGGCGCTGAACCGCGGCCGCCCGGGCATGGCGGCGGTCGACGTGTTCGAGAGCGAGCCAATCCTGCAAGGCCACCCGCTGCTGCGGCTGGAAAACGCGGTGTGCACGCCGCACATCGGCTACGTCGAACAAGACAGCTACGAGATGTACTTCAGCGCGGCTTTCGAGAACGTCGTCAACTTCATCGGCGGCAACCCGACGAACATCGTCAACCCCGAAGCGCTGCGCGTGCTGCGCTGATGAGCGGCGCGTTGCCCGCACCCGCAGCAGCGCTTCGGCTTGTGCCCAGCGCGCGCTGGTCGTTGATGTTCGGCAACTTCGTGATCGGCTGCGGTGTGATGGTCGTGCCGGGCACGCTCAACGACCTGGCGCGTTCGCTCCAGGTCTCGGTGGCGCTCGCCGGCCAACTGATCGCGATCGCAGCAGTCACGATGGCCCTCGGTGCGCCGCTGATGGCCGGCTGGGTCGCGGGTTTCGACCGGCGCCGGCTGCTCGCGCTCTCGCTGCTCTGGTTCGCCGCGGGCCACGCCTTGAGCGCCTGCATGCCCGACTACGCCACGCTGTGGCCGGTGCGCGCCCTCACGATGCTCGCGGCGGCCGTGTTCACGCCGCAAGCCGCCGCCGCGATCGGTTTCATGGCCGCACCGCACGAGCGCGGCCGTGCGATCACCTTCATCTTTCTCGGCTGGTCGGTGGCGTCGGTGCTCGGCTTGCCGCTCTCGGCCTGGCTCGGCGAGACCTTCGGCTGGCGTGCGGCGTTCTTCGCCGTCGCGGCACTCGCCGTGATCGCTGCCGTCTGGGTCTTCGCGGTGCTGCCCGACGGCATCCGCCCCGCAGCACTCTCATTGCGCGCCTGGAAAGAGGTGTTCACGAGCCCGCTGCTGATGGCCATCGTGCTCGTCACTGCACTGTCTGGCGCTGGCCAGTTCACGCTCTTTTCCTACTTCACGCCGTACTACAAACAGACTCTCGGTTCGAGCACGGAGCAAATCACGTTCCTGCTGATGTGGTTCGGTGCCTTCGGGCTCATCGGCAACGTGGTGCTGACACGTGTGATCGACCGGGTCGGCCCGAACGTGGCGGTCGCGGTGGCCATGGGCCTGATGGCGACATCCCTGCTGCTGTGGCCGCTGGGCACGAATGTCACCAGTGTCGCGGTGGTGCTGGTCCCTTGGGCGCTGGGCTGCTTTTCCTCCAACTCGACACAGCAGGCGCGGCTGGGCATCACGGCACCGGCATTGGCGCCGGCGCTGATGGCACTCAACACCTCGGCGATCTACCTCGGGCAGGCGATGGGTGCTTCGAGCGGCGGCTGGCTGATCGCGCACTTCGGCTTCGCACCGCTGAACTGGGTCGGGCTGGTGTGGCTGGCCGCAGCGATCACGCTCAGCCTGTGGGCCGGGCGGCGTGCTGCGAGGGGGCTCGCATGAGCGCCAGTGCCCCCGCGTTGAACACACCCGGCTCGGTGCGCGAATTGTTCTTCGCCTTCAACCGCCTCGCGCTGCAAGGCTTCGGTGGCGTGCTGCCGGTGGCGCAGCGCGAGCTGGTCGAGCGCTTGCGCTGGCTCGACAAGGAACAGTTCGTCGAGATGCTCGCGATCAGCCAGGTGCTGCCGGGGCCGAACATCGTGAACCTCGCACTGATGTTCGGCGACCGCTTCTTCGGCATTCGCGGCGCGATGGCCGCACTCGCCGGCATGCTGCTCGCGCCGCTCGTGATCGTGCTGGCGCTGACCGCGCTGTACGCGCAATTTGCGCAGCTGCCGATGGTCAGCGGTGCGCTGCGCGGCATGGGCGCGGTGGCCGCCGGGCTCGTGATCTCGACCGCGCTCAAACTCCTCGGAACGCTGAGGCGCAATGCCATGGGCCTGCCGATCAGCCTGGCCTTCGCCGCCCTCACCTTCGCCGCCACGGCCTGGCTGCGCTGGCCGCTGGTGTGGGTCATCGTCGGCCTGGGTTCGCTGGCAATTGCAGTCGCCTGGCAAAGGCTGCGCGAATGAACACCGGCTTGAGCGCCGCCGACCTGTTCGGCCTGTTCACGCACTTCCTGGTGCTGAGCCTGCTGGCCGTGGGCGGCGCGATCACGACGGTGCCCGACATGCACCGCTACATCGTCGCCGAACACCGCTGGATCAGCGACGCGCAGTTCACCTCGTCGATCGCGATCGCGCAGGCCGCACCCGGGCCGAACGTGCTCTTCGTCGCCGTGCTCGGCTGGAACGTGGCCGGCCCGCTCGGCGCCTTCGCGACGATGGCGGGCATTCTCCTGCCCTCGACCGTGCTCTCGCTGTGGGCCACGCGCTGGGGCTCGCAGCGGCGCGAAACACGCGGTGTGCGTGCTTTCACCACGGGCCTCACACCGCTCACGCTGGGGCTGTTGCTCGCCACCGGCTGGGTGCTTGCCGAGCCCTACCTTCGAGACGCCAGCCACCGCTGGGGCGCGCTCGGCCTGATCTTGATCAGCGTGTTCGTGATGCTGCGCACCAAGCTCAGCCCGATGTGGCTGGTGGCGCTCGGCGCGGCGGCGGGCTTGCTGGGCTGGGTTTAGGGCGGTCAGCCCAAGGCCCGGTCCACGAGCACGGGCAGTGCGGCCAGATCGTCGGCCACGGCTCGCGGCAGTTCATGCCACTGCTCGGCGCTGGCCGATGCGGCCGACGCGATCAGCACATCGGCGCCGCCGCCGGCGCCGGCGCGCACCATCACGCTCAACGGCACGTCGAGCGCCGAGCTTGCGCCGTGCATCACCACCAGCGTGCCACCCACCGACGAAGCCAGCACGATCACCGGGCGCGAACCGTCCATGCGGGCCAGCACCGAAAGCCCATGCTGGCGCGCCGAGTTTTCGATGCGCAGCACGGTCTCGTTCACGCCGAAGCGGCTGTGGCGCAGCACCCGCATCACCTGGCTGCGGTCGGTGTCGGAGACATCGCGCATCGGGATCAGCGCGGCCATCACGACCGCGAGGCTGCCGGTCATCCACAAACGAAACGGACGTTGCACGTCGGGCGTCGAGCCGGCCGATGCGGCACCGCGAAAACGCGAAGGGAGCAGAAAATCTTTCATGCGCCAAGCCTAGAAGCGCACTGTGTCGCAGGCAAGACAGATCGCGTTAATTTTGGTGAAGAGATGCGTCGAGCCGCACTCGGATTTCACTTGGTGCCGAAGATCTTGTCGCCCGCGTCGCCCAGCCCCGGAATGATGTAACCCACGTCGTTCAAGTGGCTGTCGATGGCCGCCGCCCAGCAGCGCACATCGGGGTGCGCCGCGTGCAAGGCCTTCACACCTTCTGGCGCAGCCACCAGCACGAGCGCGCGAATGTCCTTGCAGCCGCGGGCTTTAAGCAGGCTCACGGTCGCGATCATCGAGCCGGCGGTCGCGAGCATCGGGTCGATGATGATCGCGGTGCGTTCGTCGAGCTTGCCGACGAACTTCTCGAAGTAGTTTTCCGGCTGCAGCGTTTCGTGGTTGCGGCTCAGGCCGACCACGCTGACCTTGGCACTCGGGATCATGTCGAGCACGCCGTCGAGCATGCCCAGGCCGGCGCGCAGGATCGGCACCACCGTCACCTTCTTGCCGCTGATCTGCTCCACCTCGGCCGGGCCGCTCCAGCACTTCACCGTCGTCTTCTCGAGCGGGAAGTCGGCGGTGGCTTCGTACGCCAGCAAGCGCGCCAGCTCGTTCGTCAGCTCGCGAAACTTCTTGGTCGAGATGTCGTCTTCACGCAGCAGCCCGACCTTGTGTTTGACGAGCGGGTGTTTGACATCGATCACAGGCATTCGGAACTCCTTGAGGGCTTGTTCAAGCCGCGGACTTGATGCGCTGGCGCACCGCTTCGTACAAGCACACGCCGCTGGCGACCGAGACGTTCAGGCTCTCGACCGCACCGGCCATCGGCAGGCGCACGAGTTCGTCGCAGGTCTTGCCAGTGAGCTGGCGCATGCCACTGCCTTCGGCACCGAGCACGAGCGCGACCGGGCCGGTCAGGTCGAGGTCGTATAACGATTGCTGCGCGTCGTCCGACGTGCCGATGATGCGGATGTCGCGCTCCTTCAGTTCGTTCAGCGTGCGCGCCAGGTTCGTCACCATGAAATACGGCACCGTGTCGGCGGCGCCGCTGGCCACTTTCGAGACCGTGGCGTTGATGCCGACCGCGTGGTCTTTCGGCGCGATGACCGCGTGCGCTCCGGCACCGTCGGCCACGCGCAGGCAGGCGCCGAGGTTGTGCGG
>JANYFX010000118.1 GCA_025359585.1 Rhizobacter sp.
GATCTACCAGGCGCGCTTTCTCAAGTACCTGCACGCACGCGGCATTGCCGACACCGCGAACCGCACGGTCTGGGTGTTCTGCGGGGACGGTGAGATGGACGAACCCGAATCGCTCGGCGCCATCGGCCTGGCCGCGCGCGAGAAGCTCGACAACCTGATCTTCGTCATCAACTGCAACCTGCAGCGCCTGGACGGCCCGGTGCGTGGCAACGGCAAGATCATCCAGGAGCTCGAGAGCGAGTTCCGCGGCTCGGGTTGGAACGTGATCAAGCTGCTGTGGGGCAGCTACTGGGACCCGCTGCTCGCCCGCGACAAGGAAGGCATCCTGCGCAAGGTGATGATGGAAACGGTCGACGGCGACTACCAGGCCATGAAGGCCAACGACGGTGCCTTCGTGCGCAAGAACTTCTTCGGCCGCCACCCCAAGCTGCTCGAGATGGTCTCGAAGATGAGTGACGAAGATATCTGGCGCCTGAACCGCGGCGGCCACGACCCGCAGAAGGTTTATGCCGCGTTCCACAAGGCCGTCAACACGACCGGCCAGCCGACGGTACTGCTCATCAAGACCGTCAAGGGTTACGGCATGGGCAAGAGCGGCGAGGGCAAGAACACCGCGCACCAGACAAAGAAGCTGATCGACGAAGACGTGAAGACCTTCCGCGACCGCTTCAACATCCCGATCGCCGACGACCAGCTGCACGACATTCCGTTCCTGAAACCGGCCGACGACACGCCGGAAATGAAGTACCTGCACGAGAAGCGCAAGGCGCTCGGCGGCTACTTGCCGCACCGCCGCACCAAGGCCGACGAGAAGCTGACGGTGCCGGAGCTGAACACCTTCAAGGCCGTGCTCGACGCGACCGCCGAAGGCCGCGAGATCTCGACCACGCAGGCCTTCGTTCGTTTCCTGACGCAACTGCTTCGCGACAAGGAGCTGGGCCCGCGTTCGGTGCCGATCCTCGTCGACGAGGCGCGCACCTTCGGCATGGAAGGCCTGTTCCGCCAGATCGGCATCTACAACCCCGCAGGGCAGAACTACACGCCGGTCGACAAGGACCAGGTGATGTACTACCGCGAAGACAAGGCCGGCCAGGTGCTGCAGGAAGGCATCAACGAACCCGGCGGCATGAGCAGCTGGATCGCAGCCGCCACGAGCTACTCGACGAACAACCGGATCATGATTCCGTTCTTCGTCTATTACTCGATGTTCGGCTTCCAGCGCGTGGGCGACCTGGCCTGGGCGGCCGGCGACATGCAGGCGCGCGGGTTCCTGCTCGGCGGTACTTCGGGCCGCACCACGCTGAACGGCGAAGGCCTGCAGCACGAAGACGGCCACAGCCACATCCTGGCGAGCACCATTCCCAACTGCATCAGCTACGACCCGACCTTCGCGCACGAGGTCGGCGTGATCCTGCACCATGGCCTGAAGCGCATGGTCGAAAGACAGGAGAACGTCTACTTCTACCTGACGCTGCTGAACGAGAACTACCCGATGCCGGGCCTGAAGGCCGGCACCGAAGAGCAGATCATCAAGGGCATGTACCTGCTCGAAGAAGGCGCGAAGAAAACCCCGCGCGTGAACCTGCTGGGCAGTGGCACGATCCTGCTGGAGAGCGTGGCCGCGAAGGCGCTGCTCGAGAAAGACTGGGGCGTGGCCGCCAACGTGTGGAGCTGCCCGAGCTTCAACGAACTGGCGCGCGACGGCCAGGACGCGGAGCGCTGGAACCTGCTGCACCCCACCGAAAAGAAGCCGCGCGTCGCCTACGTCACCGAGCAGCTCGACAAGTTCGCCGGCCCGGTGATCGCGTCGACCGACTACATGAAGAACTACGCCGAGCAGATCCGCGCCTTCATTCCGAAGGGCCGCACCTACAAGGTGCTGGGCACCGACGGTTTCGGCCGCAGCGACTTCCGCAGCAAGCTGCGCGAGCACTTCGAGGTGAACCGCCACTACGTCGTGGTCGCGGCCTTGAAAGCGCTGGCCGACGAAGGCACGGTGCCGATGGCCAAGGTCGCCGAAGCGATCAAGAAGTACGGCATCAATGTCGACAAGATCAATCCGCTGTACGCATAACAAAAGCGACGGAGACAACGAACATGGCAACGGTTGAAGTCAAGGTCCCCGACATCGGCGACTTCGCAGAGGTGGAAATCATCGAGCTGATGGTCAAGCCCGGTGACACGGTGAAGGCCGAGCAGTCGCTCATCACGGTCGAGAGCGACAAGGCCTCGATGGAAATCCCGTCCTCGCATGCGGGGGTGGTGAAGGAGCTGAAGGTCAAGCTGGGGGACAATGTCAAGCAGGGGTCGCTGGTGTTGATGATCGAGGTGCTCGTCAAGCCCGGTGACACCGTGACGGTCGAGCAATCGCTGCTGACCGTGGAGAGCGACAAGGCCTCGATGGAGATTCCGTCGTCGC
>JANYFX010000453.1 GCA_025359585.1 Rhizobacter sp.
CCACATTGTCGCGTGTGCGCGTTTCGAGCAATTGAACCAGCGCGGTGCCGATGACGACGGCGTCCGATACCGCGGCCACGGCCTGAGCCGTCTTCGCGTCGCGGATGCCGAAGCCCACGCCGACCGGCAGTTTCACGAAACTCTTGATGCGCGGAATCATGGCGGCCACGGCGGCCGTGTCGAGGTGGCCGGCGCCGGTCACACCCTTCAGCGACACGTAGTACACGTAGCCGCTCGCGATGCGGCCGACGTGCCGCATGCGCGCTTCGGTCGAAGTGGGTGCGAGCAGGAAGATCGGGTCGATGCCGTGGCTCTTGAGCGTGGCCGCAAAGGCTTCGCACTCCTCGGGCGGGTAGTCGACGACGAGCACGCCGTCGACGCCGGCCTTGCTCGCATCGGCCACAAACCGTTCGACGCCGTAACGTTCGATCGGGTTCGCATAGCCCATCAGCACGACGGGCGTGCTGTTGTTCTTCAGCCTGAAGCCGCGCACGAAGTCGAGCACCTGCGGCATGCCGATCCCGCGCGCCAGCGCACGCTCTCCGGCCTTCTGGATCACCGGGCCGTCGGCCATCGGGTCGGAGAACGGCACGCCGAGCTCGATCACGTCGGCGCCGGCCTCGGCCATCGCCAGCATGATGTCGACGGTGGCGTCGGCGAACGGATCGCCCGAGGTGATGTACGGAATCAGCGCCTTGCGACCGCTGGCCTGGAGGGCGGCGAAGGTGGCGGCGATGCGGCTCATTTCGGCCCCTTCATCAGCGCCGCGGAACCCTTGGCGCTCTGGCCCTGGCACGACGGCCGGCAGAAGAAGTCGGCGCCCGACAGGTCGGCGATCGTGCCGATGTCCTTGTCGCCACGGCCCGAGAGGTTGACAAGCAGGTGCTGGTCGCTGCGCATCGTCGGCGCCATCTTCATCGCGTGGGCGACGGCGTGGGCCGATTCGAGCGCCGGGATGATGCCTTCGGTACGGCACAGGCGATGGAAGGCCACCAGCGCTTCGTCGTCGGTGATGCCGACGTATTCGGCGCGGCCGATGTCTTTCAGGTAGGCATGCTCCGGGCCGACACCGGGGTAGTCCAGACCCGCGGAGATCGAATGCGTCTCGGTGATCTGCCCGTTCGCGTCTTGCAGCAGGTAGGTGCGGTTGCCGTGCAGCACACCGGGCGAACCTTTGCTGAGCGACGCGGCGTGTTTGTCGGTGTCGAGCCCCTGCCCTGCGGCTTCGACGCCGATCAGGCGTGTGGCGCCATGGTCGATGTACGGATAGAAGATGCCCATCGCATTGCTGCCACCGCCCACGCAGGCGATCACGGCGTCGGGCTGGCGGCCGGTCATCTGCGGCATCTGCACCAGGCACTCATCGCCGATCACACGCTGGAAGTCGCGCACCATCGTCGGGTAGGGGTGCGGGCCAGCCACTGTGCCTATGATGTAGAAGGTGTTCTCGACGTTCGTGACCCAGTCGCGCAGCGCTTCGTTGAGCGCGTCTTTCAGCGTCTTCGAGCCGCTTTCGACCGGCACGACCGTCGCGCCCAGCAGGTTCATGCGGTACACGTTGGGCGATTGGCGCTTCACGTCTTCGCTGCCCATGTAGACCACGCACTCCAAGCCGTAGCGCGCGCAGATCGTGGCCGTGGCCACGCCATGCTGGCCGGCGCCGGTTTCGGCGATCACGCGCGGCTTGCCCATGCGGCGCGCGAGCATCGCCTGGCCGATCGTGTTGTTGACCTTGTGCGCGCCGGTGTGGTTCAGGTCTTCCCGCTTCAGGAAGATCTGCGCCCCGCCCAGTTCGCGGCTCATGCGCGCGGCGTGGTAGATCGGGCTCGGCCGGCCGACGAAGTGCGCCAGTTCCGACTTGAATTCCTTGATGAATTCCGGATCGTCCTGCACCTCGGCATAACAGCGCTTGAGTTCATCGAGCGCATGCACGAGCGTTTCGGCGACGAAGCTGCCGCCATAGGGGCCGAAATGGCCGCTGGCATCGGGTTGTTGGTAGTTCGACATGGTGGGTGAATTCTGGTCAGGCAACCGATGCAGCGATGCGGGCATCGGCCTCGCGCACTGCATCGCAAAACCGGCGGATCGCCTCGGCATCCTTGATGCCTTTGGCCGACTCCACGCCGGAGCTCACGTCAACGGCCCAGGGCCGGACGAGCTGAATGCCAGGGATCACATTTCCTGCATGCAACCCACCAGACAAAACGACTGGAAGGGGCACGTTGTGCGGAATGACGGACCAATCGAAAACCTTTCCACCGCCGCCGTAGCCGTCGACATGGGCGTCGAGCAAAAGCGCCTGGGCGTCTGAAAATCGAGACGCGAAGTCTAACAAATCGAAGCCCGCCGCCATGCGCGCGGCGCGCAGGTAGGGCCGGCCAGGGCGGCGACAGGTTTGCGGCGTTTCGTCGCCGTGGAATTGCGGCAGCAGCTGCGGAATCGCCTGCACCGCAGCGTCGAGGGCGGCGGCACTCGGGTTGACGAACAGGCCCACCGGCATCACGAACGCCGGCAGGCGCCGCGCGAGTTCGGTGGCGCGCTGCAGCGTGACATGGCGCGGGCTCTTGTCGTAGAGCACGAAGCCGATCGCGTCGGCGCCGGCCTCGACGGCGGCCTCGACGTCGGCCTCACGCGTCAGGCCGCAGATCTTGATGCGGGTGCGCTGGTTCATAGTCGCGGCGGCTGCTCAGGGCAGCCAGTCGAGGGCGACGGGTCGGTTCGGAATCTCATGCACCGGATCGTAGTACGGCCCGATGAAGTACAGCCCGTCGGGCGGGAAAGTGACGGCAGCGAGACGCCGGTCTTTCGATTGCAGCACTTCCAGCAGCCAGCCTTCGCTGCGCGCACTCGAGCCGACCGCGAGCAGGCAACCCATCAGGTTGCGCACCATGTGGTGCAGGAAGGCGTTGGCGTCGAACTCGAAGCGCCAATACGCGCCGCGCCGCGTGATGGCAATCGCGCGGATCGTCTTGACCGGCGATGCGGCCTGGCACTCGGCGGACCGGAAGGCGCTGTAGTCGTGTTCGCCCAGCAGCAGTCTTGCAGCCGAGTGCATCGCAGACGCATCGAGCACACGCAGGCTCCAGCCCACCGACCCCACCTCGACGGCGGGGCGAACCGGTGACTCCAGCAGCACGTAGACATAACGACGGCCCTGCGCGCTGAAGCGGGCATGAAAGTCATCGGGCATGGGCTGGGCCCACTGCACGGCGATGTCCGGCGGCAGGTAGCGGTTCGTGCCGCGCACCCAGGAGAACGCCTCGCGTTCGATGAGGGTGTCGAGGTGCACCACCTGATTCAGCGCGTGCACACCGGTGTCGGTACGGCCGGCGCACATCACCCGCAACGGGTGATCGGCAAAGCGCGAGAGCGCGCCTTCGAGCTTGTCTTGCACGGTGTTGCCGCCGGGCTGGCTCTGCCATCCCTGGTAGGCCTGCCCGCGGTAACTGACTCCCAGCGCGACTCTCATCTTCAAGCCCTGCCGAGGACCGACAGAGGATCGCGCCGGGGCCGGGGAATCACCCCAGGTCGGCCAGCATGCTTTGCGCCTTGGACTTCACGGCGCCGGTGGCCTTGGCCACGACTTCGTTCAACAGGTCGCGCGCGCCGTCCTTGTCGCCGATCTGGCGGAACTCTTCGGCGAGTTCGATCTTGCGCGCCAGCGGGTCATCGTTGCCATCGTCGTCCAGCGACGGCAGATCGCTGTCATCGAACTTGGCATTCGACTTGGCCAGACGCGGCACCGTCTTCTCATCGTCGCCGGCCGGAAGATCGAGGTCGAGCGAAATGCCCGACAGGTCGAAGGGCTCGGGTTCGGGCAACTTGGCACTCGTCGGCTCGCTGCGCAGAGGCGCCGACTTCGACGTCGTGAAGTCGAGCGACATCGAATCGTCCGCAGCCTTGCGGGCCGAAGGTGCGAAAGACTGCGTCGCTTCGAGCGGAGACGGCGACGTGGCCGCGCCGGGTTCGCCCAGATCGAGGTCGAGATCGCCGCCCGCGTCCATCGTCGGCAGGCCGCTGACCGACGCACCGTACTGCGACGGCGACGGCAACACCGACTGCGGCATCGTGCTCGCGCCCAGCGGCTCGATGATTTCACCACCGTGCCCGGTGACGACCACCGGCGTTCCGCCCGGGCGGAACAAGGGGTTGTCGGGGTCGATCTCGGCGCCGAGTTCCTGCGCCTTGGCCCAGTCTT
>JANYFX010000552.1 GCA_025359585.1 Rhizobacter sp.
CGCTGTAACCGGTGAACACGCCGATCTCGATCGCGCGCCGCGCGCCGGTCAGGCGCGCGAGCAAGGCCATGAACTGGCCCTGCTCGGGCGAGATCTGCATGCCGGCATAGCGATGGCTGGCAGTCGCCTCGCGCAACGCCGTCTGTGCCGGGTGCTCGCGCAGCGAATGCGCGTGCACGTAGTCGATCAGCGTGTCATCGAGGTTCAGGGTTCTGTGCGACATGGTTCGGCTCCGGTCGATTGCGGGTACGCTTGTGGGTCTTTCCGGAGGAGTATCCATGAGGAGAATGATGGCCACGCTGCTGCTCGTTGCATTGGCGAGCACCTCGGCCCGGGCCGAGCGCATCGGTGAAGTCGACACCGTGTTCAAGCTCATCGGCCCCGACCACAAGATCGTCGTCGACGCCTACGACGACCCGAAGGTGGCCGGCATCACCTGCTTCGTGTCGCGCGCCAAGACCGGTGGCATCAAGGGTGCTGTCGGCCTGGCCGAAGACAAGTCCGAAGCCTCGATCGCCTGCCGCCAGACCGGGCCGGTGTCGTTCACCAAGCCCTTGCCGAAGCAGGAAGAGATCTTCGACGTGAGCTTGTCGCTGCTGTTCAAGAAACTGCGCGTCGTTCGCATGGTCGACGCCAAGCGGAACACGCTGATCTACATGACCTACTCCGACCGCGTGATCGAAGGCTCGCCGCAGAACAGCATCACCGCCGTGCCGGTCGACCGCGCCACGCCGATCCCGATGAAGTGATCGAAGGGGCGCGAACCGCCCTATTCCGCTCTCTTCAGATAACTCTGGAACACGCCGACGTGCACGAAGGCCTGGTCGGCTGAGTTCGGCCACAGCTCCGCGGTGTCGAAGCGCACGTCGTAGGTCGGTTCGTCGGCGGCGGGCACGCCGTGCGCATGGGCATCGGGGAACGGATAAGCCGGCGACTCGCTCACCACGACGCCGTTCTTGCCGCGGATGTAAGCCGGCATGCGAACGTGGCCGGGCACCTGGTCCAGGCTGACCGCGACACGGTCACCTGCTTTGAAGCGAACGCGCTCCGCCACGTTCGACCGGCCCGGCGCACTCGGCAGGGCCAGCGGGAACACGCCCTGTGCGCGTTGCTCCAGTTCCTCGTGCGTGACGATCCCTTTTTCGACACACAGCGTCGCCGTGCTCGTCAGCGAGCGCTCGTAGTAGCCGGCCAGCAGGTAGTGGCGCGGCTCCATGCGTTCGATCGCGTGGCGGTACTCGTCCATGTTGAACACACCGAGCTTGACCGCCAGCGAATAGAGCGCGTTGGCGCGCTTCTCCCAGGGCGCGTGAAAGACCTCGCGGGCCTCGGGCGAGTGGCCGACCGGGCCGAAACCCTGCTTGCCACCGAGATCGTGCATGCCGTCCATGTGTGAACCCCGTTTGTCAAAGGCGCGCCACGCCGATCATCGAATCCTTCGTCACGATCCCGGCGAGCTTTTCTTCGGGCCAGCCGACGGTCTCGGGCGGTTGCACCGGCAGCACGATGTAGCGTGTGTCGGCCGTGGTGTCCCAGACCCGGATCTCGATCTGCGGCGGAAGGTCGAGCCCCATTTCCCGGAGCACGCTGCGCGATTCGCGCACCGCGCGCGCGCGATATTCGAGATCCTTGTACCAGCCCGGCGGCAAGCCGATGACCGTGAAGGCCGTGCAGGAGCACAGGGTGCAGCAGATGACGTTGTGAACCGAGGCCGTGTTCTCGAGCACCACGAGGTGCCGATGGTGGCGCGGCATGTCGATGCCCAGTTCGATGACCGCCGCGCGGCCGTTGGCGAGCAGCCGTTGCCGATAGGCCGGATCGCTCCAGGCCTTGGCGACCACGCGCGCGCCGTTGTGCGGAACCCATCGTTCCTCGGCGAGGTGCTCGAATTCTTCGATGAACTCGCCCGGCTTCATGCCACGCTCGTGGAGCGCGGCTTCGACCGCGTCGACACGGCGCTCGATGGAAGCGATATCGCGGCTCTGTTCCTGCATGGGCGTCACTCCTGATGCAACTCCGAAGTTCGAAAGTACCACGTTCGGAACGCGGCGGTCGAGAGCCTTCAAGACACTGCAGGCTTGGCGAACGGTGAGTCGAGTCAAAGGCCGACGAGCGGGCTGCATGTACGATGAGTTTCACCGGCCACCGCGACGCGATCCGTTACTGCCACGAGAATCCGTGCGTTCCGGCCGTGGGACGAGTTGCTTGATATCCAATGCAGATTGGGCGTCATCTTTCTACGCAAGCCCTGTTCTCTGGTTCAATCTTCCGCATCGTCTCAAGGTCAAAAACATGAGCCATTCATCGTATTGCCGCAATGTATCGATCATCGCCATGGTCTCGCTTTGGGCATCTTCGGCAGCTTGCGCAGACGTATACAAATGGGTGGACGAGAAAGGTCAAACACACTATTCGCAACGTAACGACGCGGCCGCAAAGACAAAGACCGTTCAGTTGAAGGTTGCAGCGCCGCAGCCATCAGCGTCCGCTCCTGCTGCAGTCACTTCGCGCGACTCTGGGCAAGAATGGACAAGTTCGCCACCCGGAGCAACCAAGTCGGTTGAAACGAAGCCTGCCCCGCCTCGAGCCACAGCGGAATCACGCGGCGACACGATTGAAACCAATGCTTCGAAGTGCAAGCTCGCCCGCGACGTTCTTAGCGGAGCGGTAGAACACAGCAATGGCGCGCGAACGGACGCCTACGACAGACAGGTTGCAGAAAGTGATATTCGGTTGTTCTGCGGCAAGTGATCTTGCAGGAGACCAGCTCCTGAAGGCCTGCGGGCATCCGCTTCATCACCAATGACGTCCACCCCTTCCATCGAGGGCACACCCAAATGGATGCGTCTTTTGTGCACCCCTCATATAAAACGTTAGGCCGCACAACAAGCTTCTTCACGGTTCCGAGCATCTCCGGTGCACAGGCCGTCGCGGCTTCCCTGGGCGGCGCGCTGTTCGGCCAAGAGTACGCAGGGCCTGGATTCAAGGTTCGCAATGGCTGCGATCCGGAAGGCAATGTCCTTCAGGTTCGCGAAAATACGCCCTGAGCCTTGCATCGAGCGGTGCCACGGACAAGCCGCGAGCGGCCGCTTCGTGGTCGTTGCTTGCAACGCCCGCCTGGAGAACATATGCCAAAGCCATCTCAGCTCTGAGCCGCGGGCGGAATCGCCGCCGGGTCCATCCAGAATATTCCCCACATGTGCCCGTCGGGGTCGGCGAGGTCTCGGGTGTACATGAAGCCCAGGTCCTCGACCGGGTTCACATCGGCCTGACCGCCGTGGGCTGCCGCGGCACGGTTCATCGCATCGACGGCGTCACGGCTGTCCATCGCCAGCGAGAGCATCCCCTGGCTCGTGCCGGCCGGCGGGAATGGCCGCTGCGTCAAGGTGCGCCACTTGGCGTGCGTGAGCAGCATCGCGTAAATCGCCTCGCTCCAGAGCATGCAGGCGGAGGTGTCGTCGCTGAACGACAGGTTTTGCTCGAATCCCAGGGCCTTGTAGAAGGCGATCGAGGCTTTGAGGTCGGTGACGGGCAGACTGACAAAAATCATCTTGGTCATGGTTTTTCCTGTGGGTTGTCTGAGGGCCGGAAGTCTCTGCGCATGTGGAGCTCCACCAGTACGACGATCAACCACCGCCCAAATCGACAACCGAAGACAGTCTGGCCGGTCTGTCGGTACGCGCTACATTTTCGCGAGCTCAGCGCCCAACCGGACCGTCAGAGCGCATTGGAGCGCTTCACAGGCAAAGCAGCACCTTGTGCAGATTCGCGATGAAGAACACTGTTTTCGCTTCATTTGAAAACGAGTACAACGACCACTGCGTCGACATCTTCGAGCGTCCGGACGGAAGTTTCGGCTACGAGGAGTTCCGAAGAGATGTGGAAGACTGCGGCGCCTGGCAGTCACTCGCGCGCTACTCGCAGCAAGTCTTCGGCTCGAAACCTCTTGCTCTCGCAGCTGCGAACAAGAGCGTGCCGTGGTTGACCGGGAACGAGATCTGGCAGCGCTATCTTCCTCATCACGACCCGACCTCGGAGGTTCCATGAAGCGAGTCACTGGCATTGGCGGCATCTTCTTCAAAGCCAAAGACGCTCCGGCACTGCAGGCCTGGTACAAGCGGCACCTCGGAATCGATGTCCAGGACTGGGGTGGCACGGCTTTCACCTGGGCCGATGCTGAAGGCAAGCCGGTTGCCGGAACAACCGTCTGGTCCATTGCTTCGGCGCAAGCTGATCAGTTTGCGCCCGGCACCGCAACGTTCATGGTCAATTACCGGGTGGAGGATCTCCACGCCCTGGTCAAAGTCTTGCGCGAAGAAGGCTGCAACGTTCTGGAAAAGGTCGACGATTCCGAATACGGGAAGTTTGCCTGGGTCATCGATCCGGAAGGAAACAAGCTGGAACTTTGGCAACCGCCGGCCGGCCAATAGCGATCAGCCAGCGCAACACCCTTAGCTGCTGCTCAACTCGAAGCTCAAGCCACACATGGATGCACCGCAGCAGGCGCACTGCTGGAAGACCCCGTTCTTCTGGGAGCCGGGCTGCCCCGAAGCGCCCTCGCGCGGGGCACTCCGCTTCGAACGGGTCAGCGACAACTGGCTGCGGTCCGCCATCGGCACCGTGATGTCGACGTCTCTCGACGCATCGGACCGATAGCTGGAAGGACGGTAAGCCGCAAGGCACCATCTTCTCCATGGGTGTTCTTCCGGCGTTCAGGGGGCGTAGCCACGGCCTGGAGTTGGTTCATGAAGCCCCCCGCATCTTCACGGCAGTGAACTGCTGGCGAATCTTCTGCGACACGGGCACCGACAGCGGTCCGATGGTCAAGGCTTTCCGGCAAGCAGACCAGGTCGAACGCGATCCGTGGCAGCGGCCGCTGGCGCAGTGCGGCCCATGCGGCGGTGGCCGCGACAAACGGCTATTTCGTCGTGGCCGCCTGGCGCCGATCTAAATCTGACCCAATAGCGTTGCGCCCACATTTAGCTGAGTTGCACGCGTTCATCAGAAAGCTGCATCTCTGCATGCCCACGACCTGAAGGAATCATCGGGAAGCAATTTTCTTCCGATGCCACCGTCACGTCTAGAAAATACGGACCATCACTGGACAGACACTCGGCTAACGCATCATCCAGTTGGTCCCTCCGGCCTATTGCTCTCGCGCGCCAACCAAACGCTTTTGCCAGCGCGGTGAAATCGGGCAGCGCTTCCGTGTAGCTGTGACTGTATCGCCCCCCGTGCACCAATTCCTGCCACTGCCGAACCATTCCCATACGGCCGTTGTTGCACAGAATGACCTTGACCGGCGTCGCATGTTGCTTCGCCGTCGACATTTCCTGAATGTTCATCAGAATTGACGCGTCGCCACTCACGCATACAACCAAGCGATCGGGGTGCGCGATTTGAGCGCCGATCGCCGCCGGAAGCCCGTAGCCCATGGTGCCCGCTCCACCTGACGTTAACCACCGGTTCGGTGCGTCGATTCGCAGATGCTGCGCTGCCCACATCTGGTGCTGCCCCACGTCTGTGGACACGATGGCCTCTCTGCCCTGCAATGCCGACTGCAGTCGGACCATCAGTGCCTGAGGAGCGATGGTCGGTGCGCTATCAATGAATCCGAGTGAGCGACTCGATCGCCATTCGTCGATACGCTTCCACCAGGGCGCAAGCCTGCCAGTGTCGAGCTCCAGCGCGGAGAGCCTGTCGAGCAATTTGTTCAAGATCACCGCGCAGTCGCCGACCAACGGTATGTCGGCCTTGACGACCTTGTTGATAGAGGTTGGATCGACGTCGATGTGGACGACCTTCGAACCGGGACTGAACCTGTCCAGCCGGCCGGTGACGCGATCGTCGAATCGCGCCCCAACGCACACGATCAGATCCGCGTGGTGCATCGCGAGGTTTGCCTCGAGCGAACCGTGCATCCCCAGCATTCCGAGCCAGGATGACTTCGTCGTCGGGTACGCACCCAGTCCCATGAGCGTCAAGGTGCACGGCGCGGCAATCCGATCCACCAGTTTGGTGAACAAGTTGCAGGCCTCTTGACCGGAGTTGATCAGGCCGCCACCGCCGTAGACAATCGGTCGCTGCGCCTCCTGGATCATCGCGGCGGCTTTTGCAACCTGCCCATGCGGCAAGTTTGATGTCGAGATCTTTTCCGAGCCCGTAGAAGCATTCAAACGGACGCCACGGTGGGCACGATTCGTCAATGCTTGCAACTGCACGTCTTTTGGGATGTCAAGCAGCACTGGTCCTGGCCGGGGACCTCGTGCGATCACGAACGCTCGACGCACAAGCCGTTCGATCTGCTGGGAATCTCTCGCTTGGGCATTCCATTTGGTGACCGGACGGGATATCCCGAGGGCATCGCATTCCTGAAATGCGTCGGTGCCAATCGACGTGGTGGCCACTTGCCCACTGATGCACACGATGGGAACGGAGTCGCACAGTGCATCGAGCAGGCCTGTGGTCGTGTTGCTCATGCCGGGGCCAGACGTGACGAACACAACGCCAACCTGGCCGGTGCTGCGCGCGTACCCCTGGGCGGCATGAACGGCCGCTTGCTCGTGCCGAACAAGAACATGGCGTAGCGCGGGCCTTGCGTAGAGCGCGTCATAGATTGGCAGGATGGCGCCACCCGGATACCCG
>JANYFX010000654.1 GCA_025359585.1 Rhizobacter sp.
TTCTCCAGCCGCACCGCCCAGTTCTTCTTCATGGCCTCGAGTTGCTTGACGATCCGGTTGCCCCGGTCGTTGCTCCTCTCGGCCCGTACAGCCATCTCGATTTCCATGATGATGTCCTTGATGAATCTTTCGGTGAATTGCGGCGACACCTTGATGCGCTCGAAGCTCGAGTGCGTGATGACGACCGCGTCCCAATCTCCTGTTGCGATGCGCGACACCAGCTCCCGTCGGCGGTCGCCTTCGAGGTCTTCCTTGCCGGCCATCAGCACTGCCGCGTTCGGATAGAGCCGAACGAACTCGGCCGTGTACTGCGCCAGCATGTGGTTCGGCACCACATGGCACGGCTTGTTGACGAAGCCCAGCCGACGCAACTCCATGCCGGCCGCCACGCACACCGCCGTCTTGCCGGCACCGACGACGTGGAACAGCCCGGTATTGCCGGACTGCACGACCCGCCAGATGGCATCCTTCTGGTGCGGGTGCAATTCGAAGCAGCGGGAGAACCCCGGCAGTTTCAGGTGCGCCCCATCGAACTGTCGCGGCCGCGTGGCGTTGAACAGGTCGTTGTAGATGCGGCAGAGCTTCTCTCGCCGCGCCGCCTCGTCGAAGGCCCAGACGGCAAACCGTTCCTTGATCAGGCCCAGCTTCTCGCGTGCGGCCAGGGTCTCGTCGGGGTTGACGATGTACTTGTCGGTCTCCGGGTCACGGTCGCGCACCGTCGGCACCTGCACATTCAGCGCGCACTGCACCAGTTCGATCGCATTCATGCGCGAGGTGCCGAACTCCTGCGTCACCTTGACGTTCTGGCGCGCGTCCCAGTCGCGGTAGCGCACCGACCAAGCCCCGGCTTGCGCCGAGTAGCCCACTTCGCAGTCCTTCAGTTCCAGAACCTCCTGCACGAAGGTCTCGACCTCGACCGCCGGGATCCAGACCGCTCCGAGACGAGGCTCGATCGCAGCTGGCAGCAGGTCGTCCGGCTGAACTTGCTCCAGCGCTTCGATATTGCGCCGGCAGGCCGCACCCGACAGCACCGCTTGCTTCAGCTTCTCCTTGACGTTGCCCGACAGGTACTCGTCGGCCGTCTTCCAGTGGCTGTCAGCCGGGTCGAGGAACACCTGACCGGCTTCGGCCAGCGCGTCCAGCACCGCTTGTTCCGGCGCCGACAGCAGCCGCGCCATGTAGGCCGGCTCGACCCGCCCACGCCACTGCATCGATGCAGCCAGCGCCTCGGTCGGTTCACCGGCGATGGTCGGTTCGACTACGCGCGCCAGCGTGCGCCGCGTGAACAACGCCGCCTTGGTCGCCCGGTCCGACTCTTCGTCGTAGTGCTCCAGCGACAGCAGCAGCGGGTAGTCCGGGTCGCGCCGAAAGGCCAGCGCGTTGGCCCGTGTTGACAGGCAACCGTGCCTTGCGACATAGCGGTCGTAGCTGCCGTTGAGCATCGCCCGCAGGTGGGCGATCTGGCTGTCGCTCTCGTCTCTCAGCTGGGCATCGAGAAGTGCCCGAGCGTGATCACGGATGGCACACAGGCCGACAATCCGCACACACTGTGTGCCGTTGAGCTGGTCATGAACATCGACCATTTCTGCACCCTCAACCCGGTGCACGCGTCCATGGTGGAGGCGGTAGCTCCCGGGCTTGGCGCCGCCGTTGGATGGCACTTTGATGCGTTCAGCGCTCTTGTTGACAACCACCGGTCGGTACACACCTGTCGGCAGCAGCGCGATTCGCTCCGGCAGGGCAGTGACCAGGTCGCCGTCGAATACGGCGGTCGGCACTTCTTCGTAGCCGTTGCTCTCGGTCCGGATGCTGCCGATGCAGAACTCCGGATGATTGGCGTACCAGGCATTGATCTGCAGATACCGTTCGTGGCAGTGAGGATGGCGCAAGGCCTCCGGCACGACGGACAGCTTCAACCACTCGCTGCCGACTGCTTCCCCCGGCTCCCGCTTGCGCAGGAACAGGAAGTCGGTCTGCACGTCGGTGGACGCGATGCCGGCAAAGGCGCCTTTCGGCAGCCGGATGGCACCCAGCATGTGGGCCTGCGCACCGATATACTGGCGCGCCGCGTCGTCCAGGGCATCCATCGTGTAGCTGGTGGTGATAAAGCACACCAGTCCGCCGGGCCGCACCAGGTCCAGTGCGCGGCCGAAGAAATAGTTGTGGATGCTGAAACGGGCGTAGGCCCGGTTGCTCAGGTCGGCGACCTTGTACTTGCCGAACGGTACGTTGCCGATCACGAGGTCGAACCAGTTGTCAGGCAGCGGCGTTTTCTCGAACGGCGCGACGCGAACGTCGACGCCGCCCGGCGCGTAGAGCGCAGTGAGCATCCGTCCTGACAGCCGGTCGATCTCGATCGCGGTGACCTGGCTGTTCTGCGCCAGGCTCTGCGGCATCGCGCCGATGAAGTGGCCGATGCCCGCCGCGGGCTCGAGGACGCGCCCGCCGCTGAAGCCGAAGCGCTCAATGGCCTGCCACATTGCCTCGATCACGTGGACCTCGGTGTAATGGCTGTTGTTGACGGAGGCGCGTGCGGCCTCGTAGTCGTCGTTCGCCAGCTGTGCGCGCAACTCCCGGGCGCGTGCCAGCCAGACACCGTCCGTCGCTTCGAGGTTGAAGCTGGCCGGCAGGCCGCCCCATCCGGTGTAGCGCTGCAGGATGCCGCGCTCGGCAGAGGTTGCCGGACGCTGCTCGGCTTCGATCCGGCGCAGCGCGTCGATGGCCGCCAAGTTGGAGCCGAACTTGGCGACGGCGCCACCGGGATGGGCGAGGTGCTCACGCGTCAGCAAGGGCCACTGGCGAAGGATTCGCGGTTGCGGGATGCCAGCGCCGACGCGCCATGCGGTTGGCGCTGGCGAAGCGGGCTTGAACTCGGTCGACTCAGTGAGGTCGACGTCATCCGGTACCGCAAGCTCCGGGGGGAGGGATTGGAATTCCAGCTCGGTGTCGAGTGGGCTGAGGGTGGTGATGTCCGGTGCGAAGCCGGGCAGCCACAGAGAGGGCGCAGTGATGCGGGCCATCGGTGTTCTCCAATAAAAATGGGGAGCACGGCCGCCCAGCAGGGAGACGTGCTCCCGGTGGGACATGGACGCGGAGGTCCGGAGGGTTTCGAGGCACGTCGCGCGCGAGCGCGGAGCCTGAGTGGAAGAGGGCGGGTAACGACCGCGACGCCTGAGCAGGCTCAGGGGCGCTCGGGTGAGCGCGTCGGCCAGAGGCCAAAGGGAAGGTCAGTGTGCGGCGGGTACGTGCTGCTTGCGGCCTTCAACTCGAGGCGGTTACGGCAATCGATGCGCAGGGCAGTCGGTTTCGGATGGCAACCTGCCGCGCCGGCTCAGGAACGTCCTGAACCAGATGTCGCAATGCCTTGCAATCAGTCATCCCTTCGCGGATCGGCGTCCCCTTTACGATGCACGCAAAGGTGCCCGCCGCCGTGACCGATTCGGCGTCCGGCGATGCGCCGTTCGCTCGCTGGACAGCGGCGATGGCGATGCCCGAAGAACCAGAACGTGGGTGAAGGCGTGTCGGACGTCGGTGCCTTGGCACCTCGTCCCTGACCCCGAAAGCCCGCGCCTTCACAGGCGCTTTCGCGTGACTGCCCCTGGCCGCGCGATCGACGATGGAGACGTTCGACAGCAGCAGGGGAGCAAGGCGTGGACAACACCAAAGAGAAAGGGGCGACGGACACCACGGCACGGTCCATCGAAATGCTGAAAGCCGTCATCGAAGGCCGCACCTACGACGCCGTGGCGGTCGACTACGGCATCACGCGAACTGCAGTGGAGCGTCGGGTCAAGGGGATCGCCACACGGCTGAGTGCCGAGGTGGGCATTGCAGGCCTCAATGAGGGCGGGGCCGCCTTCGTTTGCCGCTTACGCCACAAGCGGGCCGCGATCCTGGCGTCGCTCGAACGCTTCGAGCCGAAGCCGATCTGCAGCGCACGCCAGGCGCGAGTCGTGTCGGCCGATGAGATCGACCAGGCCGTGCATCGAATCCGGGGACGGAGCGCGCAGCCGGCGCGGGACATTGCACTGTTTTTCATGCTGTTCGCGACCGGCGCGCGGCCGCTGGAGATTGCGCGCATGGAGGTGCGTGACTACCTCCATGCCGACGGCAGCGTGCGGCGGGAATCGGAGTTGCGCGCCGAGGCCACGATCACCGGCAGGTCCCGTCCGCTGTTCTTTGCGAGCAGCAAGCTCGATGACGCGTTGACTGCCTACCTGCTTGTCCGGCTCGAAAGCCGCCAAGGGCTGGGACTCGCGACGGCGTTCCGTGGCCTCGATCCCGACAGCCGGCTGTTCCTCACCGCAACAGGCTGTGGTTTCCAGATCACGCCGTATGGAGAGGCGGGGCAGCATCGGTTCCTGTGCCGGCCCATTCTGGAGACCTACCGCAAGCTGTTCCGGTATGCCGACATCGAGGGGGCGACCGCCCTCTCCGTGCGGCACACGGTCGTGGCCCGTCTCTACGAGCGGGGTGCCGATGAGGAGCAGGTCGGCTTGGTCCTGGGCATCAGTGATCGCAGTGCGGTTCGCGGGCTGTTTCCGCGCGCTCGGCCGACGATGGCGCGCTTGGTGGATGAGTTGATCTGACCCGAGATGCAGCGGTGGGCGTGTACGCCCCCGCGAATGGCAGCAGTCGGCAGGTCACGCAGAACACCCCGTGGGTGACCGTATAGGGCGGCGACAAGGCTCATGGCGGTCCCCGGGTCGGCAGACAAGCGTTTCACCGCCAGCACGCCGGTAGAGACCGGCGCGCTGGCACTCATGCCTACCTGACTGCCGTGACGACGTAGCCTTTGGTTCCCTGCACGAACTCGAAGTTGACCTTCTTGCCGACGCTGAGCTTGTCGAACAGCATCTTGTCCTGGAGCTGGAAGCCCATCGTTATTGCCGGTCAGTTCATGCTCTTGACCGGGTCATGAGCCAGGGTGACAAGACCGGACTTCGGATCGACCTTCTTGACCATGCCCGTGGCCATGTGGACCGTTGGGGCAACAGCCGCGGCCGCAGGTTTCTTGGCCATCTCCATGCCCTTCATGTCGTCCATCTTCTGCTGCGAAAACGCAGCGGACGACGCCAAAGCAAGTGAAGTGACGATCAAGGTAGTGGCGATGTTCCTCATGTGAATCTCCGTTTCGGGATGGGTTGTGGAAACTCATGTCCCGACGGCACTTGGATGACCGTCGGGCGAGTCGATGTGGAGGGGCGGCGCCTCATTCAGCGAAGCCTCGCCGCCCGCTGAAGTTGTTCAGGCCGTCGCATGCTGCCTCCGCCAGAACGCGAAGCGCCATGCCTTGCGTTCGCGCTGCTGCCGCATCAGGAGGTAGGCGGCTGGAATCACGAACATCGACAGCAAGGGCGCGGTGATCATCCCGCCGACCATCGGTGCGGCGATGCGTTGCATGACTTCTGAACCAGTGCCGGTACCAATCATAATCGGCACCAACCCAGCGATGATGACGGCCACTGTCATCGCTTTCGGTCGTACACGCAACACTGCGCCTTCTCGTATCGCGGCCAACAAATCTTCTTCGTTATGCAGACCTTGTTTGATTTTTATTTCCCAAGCATTTTTCAGGTAGAGCAACATGATCACACCGAACTCGGCGGATACGCCAGCGAGCGCGATAAAACCAACACCACTGGCGACCGATAGGTTGTGCCCGAGTGCCCACAATAACCAAATCCCACCGGCCAGCGCAAAGGGTAAAGTCGCTAGAATGAGCAGCGCTTCATCCAATTTTTGGAATGTCAGATAGAGCAGTATGAGGATGATGAGCAAAGTCGCCGGCACGACGATTTTTAGCTTGGCGGTGGCGCGCTCCAGATATTCAAATTGCCCTGACCAGGAGATTGAATATCCAGCAGGAAGCTTGATATTTTTGCTCACGGCAATTTGCATGTCATGCACAGCAGAGCGTAAATCGCGGCCACGAATATCGACATAGACCCAGCCGGATAAGCGACCGTTTTCACTCTTTAACATCGGTGCACCATCAATGATGGCGATGCTGGCGACATCGCCTAAACGGATCTGCGCACCGCGCTCGGTGAGTACCGGCAGCAGCCGCAATTTCTCTACCGAATCGCGCAACTCGCGTGGATAGCGCACGTTGATAGGGAAGCGCTGTAAACCTTCGATCGTTTCTCCAATATTGTCCCCGCCGATAGCAGAAGAGACGACGCTTTGGACGTCGGCGATATTCATGCCGTAGCGCGCGGCGACATCACGGTCGATATGGATATCTACGTAGCGGCCGCCATTGAGCCGTTCCGCCAATGCCGATGATACGCCGGGCACTTTTTGTACCACGCGCCCGATCTCACCAGTGATGCGGTCGATCTCTTGCAGATTGACGCCCGCGACCTTGACGCCGACCGGACTCTTGATGCCGGTGGCGAGCATGTCGATGCGGTTGCGAATCGGCGGCACCCAGATGTTGGACAGACCGGGAACCTTGACGATGCGATCGAGTTCTTCTACCAGTTTGTCGGTGGTCATGCCGATGCGCCATTGGTCGCGCGGTTTGAACTGGATCGTCGTTTCGAACATTTCCAGCGGCGCGGGATCTGTGGCAGATTCTGCCCTGCCCGCTTTGCCAAATACCGTTTGAACTTCGGGTACGGTCTTAATCAAACGGTCGGTCTGTTGTAATAGTTGCGCAACTTTGCCTGCACCTATTCCCGGCAAAGCCGACGGCATATACAGCAAATCGCCTTCATCCAGAGCGGGCATAAATTCGCCCCCTAACTGCATCATGGGCCAGAGCGTCAAAACTACCAAGGCAACTGCAGCCATCAAAGTCACTTTGGGAAAGCGTAAAACAATATCCAGCAAGGGACGGTAGAGGACGATCAGAATGCGATTAAGGGGATTTTTTTGTTCATCGGGAATACGGCCCCGGATCAGATAACCCATCAATACCGGAATCAGGGTGACGGCCAAACCAGCAGCGGCGGCCATTGCGTAGGTTTTGGTAAAAGCCAGCGGCGAAAACAGTTTCCCCTCCTGTGCCTCCAGCGTGAACACCGGGATAAAAGAAAGGACAATGATGAGCAAGGAGAAAAACAGTGCGGGGCCCACTTCGGCGGCGGCGTGGGCGATGACCTGCCAATGATTTTCGCCGCTTAACTGTTCGCCCGGATGGGCACGCCTCCATGCCTCGATATGTTTGTGCGCATTCTCGATCATGACAACAGCGGCATCGACCATCGCTCCCACCGCGATGGCAATACCACCGAGTGACATGATATTGGCATTCACGCCTTGGTAATACATCACGATGAAGGCAATCAATATCCCGATGGGTAGCGTGACAATGGCGACTAATGCGGAGCGCAGGTGAAATAAAAAAATCGCGCAAATAACCGCCACTACGATAAATTCTTCGATTAATTTATGCTCCAAATTGTCCACCGCACGCGTAATTAGTTTAGACCGGTCATAGGTGGGAATAATCTCGACGCCGGGGGGCAGACTAGCTTTCAAATTCTCCAATTTCGCTTTGACTGCAGCGATGGTATTGAGTGCATTTTTTCCCGAACGCATGATGATCACGCCGCCTGCGACCTCCCCTTCTCCATTTAATTCCGCAATGCCGCGCCGCATCTCTGGGCCTACCTGAACATGCGCTACATCACCGAGGCGTACCGAGATACCAGCGTCGTTCGTACTTAAAGGAATTTTGCGGAAGTCGTCTAGTGATTGCAGATAGCCGGAGGCGCGCACCATGTATTCGGCTTCGCCCAGTTCTAATACCGAGCCGCCGCTTTCCTGATTCGCTCTTCGTACCGCCTCAATTATTTTGGCATGCGGTATGTTGGTCGCCCGCATCTTGTCGGGGTCGAGCACGATTTGCACTTGCCGTACCATGCCGCCGATGCTCGCCACTTCAGACACATTCGGCACAGCCTTTAACTCAAATTTGAGGAACCAATCCTGCAACGCACGCAGCTGCGACAGATCCTGCTTACCGCTGCGGTCGATCAAAGCGTATTCATAAATCCAGCCTACGCCGGTGGCATCGGGCCCAAGCGCTGTTTTAGCTTGCGCGGGCAGACGCGCTTGCACTTGGTTCAAATATTCCAGCACACGCGAACGCGCCCAGTAGGGATCGGTACCGTCCTCGAACAAGATATACACGAAAGAATCGCCAAAGAAAGAATAGCCGCGCACTGTCTTCGCGCCGGGCACCGACAACATGGTGGTAGTCAGCGGATAGGTCACCTGATTTTCTACAATCTGTGGCGCCTGCCCAGGAAAGCTCGTGCGAATGATGACCTGCACATCCGATAGATCGGGAATCGCATCGAGCGGTGTGCGCGCTAATGACCAGATACCCCACGCAGTAAGCAGCAGGGTCGCCAGCAATACTAAAAAGCGATTGGCAATCGACCAGAGAATTAATCTGGCGATCATTGCCCGCCTCCTTGCTGGGCTGCTTTGATGGGTGTTTTGTTCGGTACCTTGGTAGATTTTCTGTTGGGTGTAATAGGTAACGCGTTTGTCATTTCATTGGCGGCCGCTCTTATAGTCGCATTTATAGATTCACTGCTGATAGATTCATCACTCAAACGCGTGGTTTCACCTTTTAAACTAGCTTCCGAATCGATCAAAAACTGGCCAGAAATTACCACGTTTTGCCCCGCCTTCAGACCGCTGAGAATTTCCGTCTTTCCATTTGCATCGCTACCGACTTCGACATCAACGGGAAGAAATTTACCTTCGCCTTGCGCCAGCATGACGACACTGCGAGTACCGGTTTTAATTACTGCTTCAGAGGGCACCCACAACACGTCTTTGGGCCTGTCGGAGAGAATCTTCAGCGACACGAACATGCCAGGCACCAATTTCCCGCCGGGATTATCCAGTTCAATGCGGGCTTTTTGTGTCCGCGTCTGTGTATTCACCTCCGGCAAGAACGCACTGATTTTTCCTTTAAACAAACTACCAGGCAACGCGGCCGCGCGCACTTCCACCCCATCGCCGGCACGCACTTGGGCAGTCGCATTCTCGGGCACTTCGGCATTGATCCAAACCTTACTGATACCGTTGATGCGAAACAAGGCCGCTCCGGCCATGACGTTCATGCCTTCGCGCGCGGATAGTTCGGTCACTACGCCGGAAAGTGGGGCCGTCAGTGTGACGAGTGCATGTGTTTTGGCGCTCGATTCGACCCGTCTAATTTGATCTTCGTTCATGCCGACAAGACGCATGCGTTGCCTGGCGCCATCCAACAGACCTTCCATGCCACCGCCTTCCATGCGCTTGACGGTCAAGTATTCTTCCTGCGCCGCAATCCAGTCCGGCACATACAATTCAGCTAGCACCTGGCCTTTGCGTACCGAATCAAATGGGGCACGCACATACAATTTCTCGACGAAGCCATTGCTGCGCGCCTGAACCAGTACGACATCACGCTCGTTGTAGGCAATATTGCCGATCGCTACTAAGAATTGCTCAATACTTCCTTGCCTAACTTCCGCAGTGCGCACGCCCAGATTTTGCTGTACCCGTGGGCTGATGTTTACTGTGCCCGCATCCGCGCTGCCATTTGCCGCATCCGCATAAACGGGTACCAGTTCCATCTCCATGAAAGGCGACTTGCCGGGCTTGTCGAATTTCTGGCCCGGCACCATCGGGTCATGCCAATACAGCGGCTTGTCATGCACTATTTGAGCATTTGACGTAGCTTGCCCATCAGTTTTAAACGACTGCATCGCTTGCTGTGTGCCCAATCGATACAAACCAAAACCGATGACACTCAGTACCATGCACGTAATGATTGTCTGCACAATTTTTCGGGGGTTCATGGGGAATCCTTTTTTTTGCCGATGTCATACGTTAAGTTCGGCGCACTATTTTCTATTGTGGAAGAAGATAAAAAATTGAGCTTCGCCCATAAACGGGCTGTCTCCATTTCTAGCTGAAGGCCTTGTAAACGCACATCGATTTCGTTACGTCGCGAGGCCAACAGTTCGGCCAGATTAGCCTTGCCTCCACGGTATGCAGCCATCACGGCATTCGTTCTCGCGCTGGCGAGCGGAATCAGTTCGCGCGTATAACGTACGCCGCGCTCACGCCCGTTTTCCCACTCGTTGATCATGCTGCGGGTCTCGGCAACATGCGCACGTAGTATTTCCTCACGCTCGGCTTTGGCCTGTTCCAGTAGCGCCATTTTTGCGGACAGTTCACGATTTTGTCTATTTTTTCGATCCCATTGCAGAGGAATCGTCACCCCCAGAGAAACCATGTTGGAATAAGCCGGGCCGCGTTGCTGGAAAGTCGCTTCCACGCTCCAATCTGGCGTCTGATTGGCATGCGCCAGTTTGACCTCTCCCTCCATAATCGCTGCCTGCTTGTTCAGCACTGCAATCTGAGGATGGTGTGCAAACGTATTATCGAGAGTTTCCTTGTTAAGGGCGATGACTTGCATCGACGGAAGCCCTGCTAAGAGAATTTCGCCGTCAATACCCGTCCAGCGCGCCAACCCAATTTTGGCACTAGACAAACGACGTTGAGCTTCACTCCTACGATCTTGGAATACGGCCAAGGCACTATGCGCCATGAGTACATCGGGCCAACTGCCGCGTCCCGCTCGATAAGCGCCTTCCGCAGCTTCGATTTCCAGCTGCGCCTGTGCTGCCTGTTGCGCAATCAGTGTGAGCATGGCTTGCGCATAGTAGCGATCAAGCCAGGCAATTGCGCTATCGCGCTCAATGCCAGCGAGTGTGAGTGTTTTTTCTGCGCTTAATTTTTCCGCTTCACGCTGGTAACGGTCAGCACGTAATTGCCGTTTGTCTCCACGCGTGATTTCCTGCATGACCCCAATGCGGCGCATGGTCATAAAATCTCGGCCGAGGCTGAAGCGATCACTGCCACTTGCGGGTAAATTATCGACGCCGAGTTTTAATACCGGATCAGGTAATTGCCGTGCTGCCACGGCCATCTGTTGTGATGCTGCGATGGCCCAATCTTGAGCAGATAACTGATGCGAATGTGCTACCGCAAGTTTCTGGGCTTGGGCTAAAGTAAGTGCTTGAACACTAGTGTTGTCCGCATGCACGGCGAAAAAACCACTGCCGAGGAAAAACACAAGAGCACTAATCAATAAGGGAACGGGAAAGAAAAACGACATGAAACCTCCAGAATACGGAACATATCAATCGTGCTCGACAAACGTCGATGCACGAAAAAAGAAATGCCGGAATGGGGGATTAAATGCGGAAACAGCAGTGAAGAATTGAAATGGGTGGTGCAGTTTTACGGGCCAATAGCAGCGATGCGAAAAAATTAGTCCGTGAGACAAAGATATTCTCGTCAGCCTGGATAATTCTGACCAACCCCACCGGCATAAAAACCTGCATATGCGGCAATTCAGGCTTATCTAGTGATTGCCCACCTGCCTGGTCAAAAGCATGTGCATGGCACAATACCGGTTGAACCTTGTCCATGCCATCACATCCCACCATACCAGCATGATTAACGCTATTCATACTGGCTCCCGACATGATGGCCGGGCAGGTGTAGTTTGCCATCGCAAACTGCATAGATAGCGTGCAGACGGCCGCGATACAAGCTGCGATGAAGCGAAATGGACGGGACAATTTCATCGAATTTGCGGAAATGTTTATGAATTTTCTGAAATGATTTATAAATGTGTGCAATGTGTGCGTTGACCGATCCGCTTGCCAATTAGGGGATGTTCGGGGAGCGGCCAGGTCACCTAAAACACGCAGGTCAGCGATTCGCTGATATTTCAAGGTATCATCATTTTGCCAGCATCGTATACAGCGCAATGTATTGTCTTCGAATTTATTTAGCGCAAGCAAAGGCGAAATGGTGCGAGCATAGAGGCAATAAGCACTGCTCCCAGCTGCCAAAATAAAAGCAAAGAATATCAGACTGTTTCCGAACCAGGCAGGGATTCGAGGTATTTTTTACGGCATGCTTTTACCTTACCTGTTTGAACAAGCCAGTACATTCACTATTCCAGGCGTTGATTCTGGTATTCTGGGGAAATGCTCCTGAACCTTGTTTGATAGCTCAATAATTACCATTAAACGAAGAATTAAACAGGGTACCTCGTATGAATTTTTTAAATTATGACTTATTGCGGTTTTCAATAGCGAAAACTAGCAGTATGATTAGCCATCGGATCACGCAATAAAAAATAAGCCATGACTATATTGAAAATCCTCGTAGTGGATGACTCATTAACGCAGCGCCTTATACTATCGGCCATGCTGGAGGCGGAGGGTTATAAGGTGGTGACAGCAAATGATGGTGTGGAAGCCGTAACCAAAGCTAAAAGCGAATTACCGGATTTGATTATCATGGACGTCGTGATGCCGAATTTGAATGGTTTCCAGGCGACTCGCGCCATCACCAACGATGAGACTACCTGGCATATTCCTGTCATCCTATTGACTAGCAAAGATATGGAATCGGATCGTATTTGGGGCCTAAGACAAGGCGCGACAGCTTTTCTTCACAAACCGGTGGAGCCTGAAGCGTTAATTGCCATGGTCAACACCCTTAGTTAATATACGACAGCTAGGTACGATAGCAACGCTACTTTAACTTTCACCTTTGCGGCAAAAACTGGCTAGAAGCCAGCGAAGTTAAAGCGCAGTTCATACCCGAGGCATACCCTAGGGTGTTATTTAATTTGAATTAATTATTCTATTGGGATGGAGCATATTTCAACATGTCGAACACAGTCATCAGTCCGGAATTTTTTGCTACAGTGAAGGAGGACGTTTCGGCCTATATTCAGAAAAAACTTCTGGGCATGGAAATTGAGGTCACGGATCTGGAATTACACAACTCATCCTTAACCAAAACTTTTCGAGCGTATCTCACTCTCAAAAGAACTACCAACCTCAAAGCACTTTTTTTGGCCGAACAAATTATTATTAAGGAAATTGAAAATAAATTCTCATTTCGCCCCTACGCTTTTTACTGGCGTTATCAAGCAGAACCCGGCGTTGCTCCTACCAATAAAAAAGGAGGGAAAGATGAAAAAGAGGAGAAAGATAATTGACTTTTTAATTACGGTTAATTTTTTTAATTCTATGCATGGCAGCCCCCCAATTTTCCATGTGGCCTCATAATTTTTTTCTCAAACACAGTTCTTGTGTCCCGCATTTTTCTTCTCCTCTTGTAAAAATCTTAGAACAATAGCCAACTCAACCCTCCAGGTACATTTACCTTATTCTCTGGGCCTTCATCACTTAAACCGCCCTTTACCTCCTAAACGAACATCTCCCTAATTGAGACAAGGTCGGGTTCAATCTCTCCTTCCATTTTTGAGTGGAAAAAATGAATGAGCCAAATTTTCATCCATCAATTGAATTTGTATTATTTTTATAATTCCATTATTATGGAATAATGGAATTTACAGGACGATGAATAAACCCCAGCATGAAAACGAAACAAGTCATTGCCGCCCTCGCTGCGGTCGCCCAAGAATCCCGTTTAAGTATATTCCGCCTGCTAGTACAAGCTGGCCCCCCAGGTCTGATCGCCAGCAAAATCGCTGAGCAGCTTGGCATTCCCCCTTCATCGCTCTCTTTCCACCTCAAAGAGTTGGCCCATGCCGACTTGGTAACATCCGAACAAAGCGGACGATTTGTTACCTATGCCGCCAACTTCGGTACGATGAATGCCCTATTGGTTTTTCTAACTGAAAACTGTTGTGGCGGCGAATCTTGCATACCGACATCCGTCGCTTCCTGTTCCACCATTAAAGGAAATTCTGCACAACCGTAGCGAACGGCAAAATAAAAGCTGCCAGTAAGGCTTGTTGCATACCGGCGGCACCGAGGAAAATCCCAGCACTGGCGGGCAAGTATTGCGAAACCAGATCTCTTCACCACGACATCCTTTGATTTTGATGAAAGTAACGTACATGTCCGACCCTATAAAAAACGTTTTATTTCTATGCACAGGCAATTCTGCACGCAGTGTCATGGCCGAAGCACTCATCACCATTCTCGGACGCGGTCGATTCAAAGGGTACAGCGCCGGCAGCAAACCGGGTGGTGTAATCAACCCATTTGCTATTGAACAGATCAAGGCTTATGACAGTCACTATCCAGCCAAAGAAATGCGCAGCAAAAGCTGGGATGAATTTGTCTTACCAGAAGCGCCGCACATGGATTTCATTATCACGGTGTGTGACAATGCAGCAGGAGAAACCTGTCCTTACTGGCCAGGTCGTCCGGCCACCGCGCATTGGGGCTTTGGAGATCCAGCTGCAGTAACAGGAAGCGCCGATGAAAAACTTGCGGCCTTTCACCGCATTTTCGCGCAGATTTTGAAGAGAATGGACGAATTCACGGCGTTGCCATTAGACACAATGGACGACCCAGCCATCCGCAATGCAATCAGGAAAATTGGTGAGGCGCCAATATGACGACGACCTCGCGCCGTTTAGTCGCTGAAGGCTTGGGTAGCGCCATGCTATTAGCCGTGGTGGTCGGTTCGGGCATCATGGCCGAACGCCTGGCTGGCGGAAATGTGGCTATTGCCCTGCTCGCCAATGCGATTGCTACGGGAACAGGATTAGTCGCTGTGATACTAATTTTTGGTAGCTTATCCGGCGCCCATTTCAACCCAGTAGTGACGCTGGCTGCGGCCTGGCAAAAAACTATGCCGACCTCGGAAGTCCTGCCGTATATCGCCGTACAACTGATGGGCGCTTTTGCCGGCGTAGCAGCAGCTCACCTCATGTTTGGCGAACCCCTGTTCTTTGCATCCGAGCATATCCGTACCGGACCATCCCAATGGTGGAGTGAGTTTGTCGCGACATTCGGCTTACTAGCCGTTATCATCGGCTGCTCGCGTAGTCGTCCCAATATCACGCCATTTGCGGTCGCGGCTTACATCACGGCCGCTTACTGGTTCACCTCCTCCACCTCGTTCGCCAATCCTGCGGTAACCTTGGCACGTGCTGCGACAAATACTTTTGCCGGGATTCGCCCTGGCGATACCCTGGGATTCATCATTGCGCAATTGCTTGGTGGAGCGGCGGCAACCTTATTATTTTGCTGGCTCTACCCAACACCGCCCCAGCATACAGTGGTCGCTGCATTGACCTCTATTGATTCCCCCCATAACTGAATGATTTTCTAGGCTCCCATGAGAATTACCATTTATCAATAATGAACGCTATCGCTGCGTCGCAAGGTGTTTTAGAAAATAGGGAGGCCTGATATTTCAACACAAAATACTATGGGTAGCCATGCAGCTTATTCACCACCTCAAAATGAATTAGCATTTTTCTACAGCGAAAAAACAAAACCGATCTTCCTTCACACACACTCTCACACTAATTTACATGCTTCATCAAACGATAATCGTGGCGAACGATCATACAATTTATCCACGTCGCCATATCCTAGACTGCATACAAAATTTACCTTAAAGGTCGTGTCAGAAAAAAATGCCGCATTCAGTTTCTCTGCATCAAAACCGGACATGGGACCGCAATCGAGTCCGATCGCTCGTGCAGCCACTATAAAATACCCCCCCTGCAAGGATGCATTGCGAAAAGCCGTTGCGTCGATTAATGCCTGGTTGCCGACAAACCAGGATTTCGCATCGGTGTGCGGAAATAATGTGGGCAACTGCTCATAAAATTTCATGTCCATTGCCAGGATAGCCGTCACCGGAGCAGATCGGGTTTTAGCCGCATTGCCGGCAGCCATGCAGGCAACGAGTTTTTCCTTTTCATCGGGCGATTTCACAAATACGATGCGCGCTGGGGAGCAGTTGGCCGAAGTTGGACCCCACTTCATCAAGTCGTAAATATGTCGACACTGACTGTCGCTTACCGGCCTATCAAGCCACCCATTATGCGTCCGCGCCTTATTGAAAAGCGTATCCAATGCCGTGTTGTTTAACATGACGTGCCCCTTCTGTGTTAGTTAACTATCGATTCATCCTCAACGGCAAAAAAGCACCGTACAATAACGGAAAATTTATATAAAACCTCTACCTTTTAATCCAATGTTCACCCCTTCTCAGGACGATGTACGCCGTTTTTTTTGCGAAACCTATCGCAAAAGCCAGACACATACCATTCTCACGCCACTTGAAGTTATCGCATCAGACTGGATCGTACAGCATCCTGAATATGCTGACACGCTGGCGGATACGGAAGCAGCCATTGCACGCGACTACTCGGTCGAACAAGGCCAAAATAATCCATTCCTCCATTTGTCGATGCACTTATCGATTTCCGAACAAATTTCTATCGATCAACCCACTGGCATACGTGCCGCCTTTATCGGTTTAGCACAACGGCTCGACTCGGAGCATGAAGCACAACATCAGATCATGGAGTGTTTAGGTGAAATGATATGGGCATCGCAGCGTAGCGGCCTGCCTCCGGATGGAGGGGCTTATATTGAATGCGTGAAGCAGCGCTAATATGGGTATCTCAGGCACGGCAGAGGAGGAAATCACATAAAAAAGCCACGAATATCGTGGCTTTTAAAAAGGCGTTAGGGCTTATCGGCGCACAACCAAAGGCCCCGGCAAGCTATGCAGATAGGCTGCTACATCTTTGATGTCCTGCTCAGATAAAGGTTTAGCTTTAATACCCATAGTGGCATTGACACGGCCATTAGGCCCGTCACCGCGCTTGTAGGCCGTCAGTGCGTGTCGAAGATAGTCGGCATGTTGACCTGTCAAAATAGGGAAAGCTGGGTCAGTCGGCGAACGAAAATCAACCCCATGACACTCAGCACAACCATATTTTTCAGTCAAAGCCTTGCCAGCAGCAACGTTACCGCCAGCAATAGCATTCAATGAAACCGCCGAAGACAATGCTAGCCACGTCAATACGAGAAATTTTTTCATCATAGTCTTCCCTTATTTTTGCTGTGAATAATATGCTGCGACATCGGCTATGTCCTGGTCTGACAAACCAGCAGCAATACCGCGCATGGTTGGATGTTTGCGATCACCTTTTTTGTAGGCTTTCAACGCGCTTTCGATGTATTTTGCTGATTGGCCGCCAATGGTAGGAACTGAGTAAATTTCAGGGAAAGTGGCTTTGTACCCGGGAATGCCGTGGCAACCGATACACATTACCACTTTGTTTTCAGCTTTTTTGACGTCACCAACGACGTCCGCAGCGACAGCAGCATGAACAATGCCTGCAAACGCCAGAAGTGTAAAAAGTTTTTTCATGGGGGCAAAGTATAAGAAATTCAAAGAAAATGCGAATATGGCACGATGCAAAATGACGATACGATGTTAGTCACGGATCCTTAACCTCCACCTTTAACATCCACACCTGTCTTGCACTACTGGGCGGGAATTTTACCCGAAGACGTGCACACAGTCCATCCACAATCGCCCCGCATTGCCACGCCTTCGTTTTTGTTCTCGCTTATACTCGAATGCATTCCTCTTTCAGCGCAAAAAATCATGCCACAGCCACCTCAGAAAAATCACCGCTTTGAAGGCTCGCAAAGCTACGTCGCGACCGATGACCTCAAATTAGCGGTCAACGCGGCCCTCACCTTGCAGCGGCCCTTGTTGATCAAAGGAGAGCCAGGCACCGGCAAGACCATGTTGGCGGAGGAAGTAGCAACCGCGCTCGACATGCCGCTCATGCAGTGGCATATCAAATCGACTACCAAGGCACAACAAGGTTTGTATGAATATGATGCTGTCTCGCGTCTACGCGACTCGCAATTGGGTGACGAGCGGGTACGCGACATCCATCACTACATTGTGCGCGGTGTGCTATGGCAAGCCTTTACCGCCGAACAGCCTGTCGTCCTATTAATTGATGAGATTGATAAGGCCGATATCGAATTTCCCAACGACTTGCTACGCGAACTTGATCGCATGGAATTTTACGTCTATGAAACGCGTGAAATGGTCGTAGCCAAGCACCGTCCATTGGTCATTATTACTTCTAACAATGAAAAAGAATTGCCGGATGCATTCTTGCGCCGCTGCTTTTTTCACTACATCAAATTCCCGGATCAAGAGACAATGCAACAGATCGTCGATGTGCATTATCCCTATTTGCAAAAAGACTTGCTTGCGCAAGCGCTACACACATTTTATACAATACGCGACGTGGCAGGCTTAAAGAAAAAACCCTCTACTTCAGAACTGCTCGACTGGCTCAAGCTATTAATAGCCGAAGATATTTCAACCGAAGCACTCGGAAGCCAGGATGTAAAAACCATCGTACCGCCACTTCATGGCGCATTATTAAAGAATGAACAGGATGTGCACTTGTTCGAACGCTTGGTTTCAATGTCACGTAAAAACCGCTGAGAACTTACAAACGCACAAAGAATGAAAAAATAAAATTAACAAGCATGGTTTTCTTATTTGTTTTGGTAATCATCGCAGGCTCAAGATTTCGGCACGCATCAGGCGCAGTAGGTTCTGCAGAGATATCAATGAAGCATGGACGGGTATAAGACTAACAGGCAGGTTTTGCGTAAGCCTTATAAAGGATAATTCATGGCTTTTATCGAGCCGGTGACGCTCAAAGGTCGGCACGTGACACTTGAACCGCTCTCTACGGCGCATTGCAACGGTTTGATGACCGCCGTATCTGACGGTGCGCTGTGGAAACTTTGGTATACCAGTGCATCTCCACCTGCAAATAGGCACACTGAAATTGAACGTCGCTTAGATCTTCTTCAGCAAGGCAGCATGTTGCCTTTCGCAGTTCGCCGCAATGATACGGGTGCCGTATGCGGAATGACTGCTTTCTTGTGTGTCGATGCATTACACCGCCGTGTCGAAATTGGGGGAACATGGCTCGCCCTAAGTGCGCAACGCACAGGAATCAACACCGAAGCCAAGCTATTGCTACTCACGTACGCGTTCGAAACACGATGCTGCATCGCAGTCGAATTCCGAACCAGTTTTATGAATCATCAGTCGCGGATCGCAATAGCACGATTGGGCGCAAAACAAGATGGAATTCTGCGCAATCATCAGATCTTGGAAGGGAAGTCCTATCGTGATACGGTCGTTTTCTCGATCATCGAATCGGAATGGCCTAGCGTTAAACAACATCTGCAATACAAACTCGATCGTTGAATATCAGCCGTGTTAATTAATTTTTTCTTCACGCTAAAGGATGCAAAAATTCCTGTGTCAATCAAGGAATTTTTGACGTTGCTGGAGGCATTACATCAGAACGTCATTACGCCCTCCCTCGATGATTTCTATTTTCTTGCACGTATGACGCTGGTGAAAAATGAAATCCACTATGACAAATTCGATCAGGCGTTTGGCCAGTACTTCAAAGGAATCGAAGCACACTTCGAAAAGCACACCACAATTCCCGTGGAATGGCTGGCCAAGCGTATCGAGCGCGAGCTATCGGATGCGCAAAAAACGCAACTCGAAAAATTCGGCTACGACAAGTTGATGAATCGACTGAAAGAACTGATGGAAGAACAAAAAGCACGCCACGAAGGCGGCAATAAATGGATCGGTACCGGCGGCACATCCCCTTTTGGCAATAGTGGCATCAATCCAGAAGGTATCCGCATCGGTGGTGAGAGCCGTCAACGTAGCGCGGTCAAGGTATGGGAAGCACGCGCCTACCGCGACTACGATACCGACCGGGAACTAGGCACCCGCAACCTCAAGATCGCACTGCGGCGCCTCCGCCAATTTGCCAGGGATGGAGCACCGGATGAACTCGCACTCGATGCCACCATTCGCGCCACAGCCAACAACGCGGGCTATCTCGACATACAGATGCAGGCCACGCGCAGAAACAACATCAAGGTATTGATGTTGCTCGATGTCGGTGGAAGTATGGACGACCATATCGCCCGCACTGAGGAATTGTTTTCTGCGGCTAGCAGCGAATTCAAACATCTGGATTTCTTTTATTTTCACAATTGCGTGTATGACACGCTTTGGAAAAACAATCGGCGTCGCCATGCAGAACGCTTCCCTACCTGGGATGTTCTGCACAAATACCCGGCAGACACCAAGTTGATCTTTGTGGGGGATGCCACCATGAGTCCATACGAAATATTACAACCTGGCGGCTCAATCGAATATAACAACCAGGAAGCAGGCGCGGTGTGGCTGCAACGCTTCGCCCGTGCGTTCCCCAAAAACATCTGGCTTAATCCAGAGCCGGAGGGATTGTGGCCCTATCGTCAGTCGATTGACATCATGAAGCAACTTATGAACGACAGAATGTTCCCGATCACCATAGAAGGACTTGAACGCGGGATGCGCCTACTGAGTAAATAACCTATTTTGAATTGAAAAGTCAGCGCTACAGAAAATTATCGTACTGCGGGCAACAATTTTCTAAATACCGTCATTAGGTGGTTAGGCGACAAAGGCTTATTCAACAAGCCATCCGTACCTGAACTCTGGGCGCGAACCAGATCGTACACAAAAGATTTTCCCACCAGAAAAATAACCACCACGTTACGCGTAAGGCTATTTTTCTTAATGGCAGCACATAAGGCGTACGGATCGACGGGTGTTGATGTGTTAATCATTACCACTGCTGTATGTTGTTTCTGGCAGTACTCAACGGCCTTCGCCTCATCAAAGGTCCAATCAACAGCAACTTGATTGCGCGCCAGCATTTCCCCCACATATTGACAAAACACGCCCGTTTTATCGACGATCAGCACACCGCCCTTTAAGGGACCGCGCCGCATTTTTTTATAGAATTCTGGGTCGGTTAAATCCATATCCAGACGATCGCGCCGCCGTCGTTCCGGCACGGATACTACATCGGATGCCTCCAGACGGGATAAGGCATCTGCCCGCTTTTCCACCAAATGATCGAGCGCGGTAAATAAGGGGGCACATCGTATCGGCCGTTCTATGCAAGGATAAGACAACACCAAAACCGACGATCCCACCAGCAAGGCCGGACGAAAATCGTTCGGACGCAAGTCCGATAAGATCGCCAAAGCCTTCAAGTCAGTACCGTTGACTAAATAGAGATCGGGGTCTTGCAAACTATCGTCGTGCAAACGGAAATAGGTATGCTCTGAAAATTCCGAATGTTCACTCTCCAGCTCCGCTGCGAAAATCTGATCCACCAGACCTGCCTCTGCCACAGAGAGCCCGATAAAACGTACTGCAAAGGGGAAGATTTGTGTATGCATAACGTGTGTTTTATTAAAAATATTACAGGATCATCGCCTTTATTTTTGGTTTAGAGATAAATTATTTTGCGTTGCATTTTTCTGTTACCTTTTTCCACCGGATGAAAAGTATCAAGATGCACTAATGAAAAGTTCATTAGAATGCTAAGGCATCTTTAAGAAATTATTTCCCATGGGAAATTATACTGTCGTTCACCTAGCTTTTACACATGCATGGCAATTAAAAAATCTGAGTACAGCGAATCATCGATACGGGTCCTGAAAGGACTTGAACCAGTCAAGCAGCGTCCGGGCATGTACACCCGCACAGAAAATCCGCTGCATATCATTCAGGAAGTGATCGACAACGCCTCCGATGAAGCGCTAGGCGGCTACTGCTCCCATATCATCGTCACCCAAAACGCCAACGGCAGCATCAGTGTCGAGGATGACGGGCGCGGCATTCCGGTCGGTATCCATCCTGAAGAAGGTGTGCCGACGGTGGAAATCGTGTTCACCCGCCTTCACGCCGGGGGCAAGTTCGACAAAGGCTCTGGCGGGGCTTACGCCTTTTCAGGCGGCTTGCATGGGGTCGGTGTATCCGTCACTAATGCCCTTTCCTCACGATTGGAAATCACGGTCTGGCGCAAAGATGACAACGGCAACGGCTGGCATCATATGGTGTTTTCCCACGGCGACGTGATTGAACCCTTGACGTCGCGCCCCGCACCCAGGGATGGGAAAAAATCAGGCACGCTAGTCACCGCATGGCCGGATCCACAATATTTCGACTCGCCGCTTATTTCGCAAACAGAATTACAACGCCTGTTACGTTCTAAAGCGGTGCTGCTGCCCGGCGTCAAAGTCACTTTAAATAACGCCAAAACAGGAGAAAGCCAGACCTGGCAATACGACGATGGCCTGCGTGGTTATCTGACCGAGTCGCTAGCGCAAACATCCAATGGCGAAACCCTGATTCCCCTGTTCGAAGGTGCGCAATACGCCGGCCCCGACGCAGAAGGATTTGCCGAAGGCGAAGGCGCAGCCTGGGTCGTAGCCTGGACCGAAGATGGTGGCGTGGTGCGCGAATCCTACGTCAACCTGATTCCCACCTCGGCTGGCGGCACCCATGAATCGGGGCTGCGCGAAGGCTTGTTCGGCGCGGTAAAAAGCTTCGTCGAAATGCATTCGCTGCTGCCCAAAGGTGTCAAGCTGTTGCCCGAAGACGTCTTTGCGCGAACTTCGTTTGTACTCTCCGCCAAAGTATTGGACCCGCAATTCCAAGGCCAAATCAAAGAACGCCTGAATTCGCGCGATGCAGTACGCCTGGTGTCGAGCTTCACGCGGCCGCCGCTGGAATTGTGGCTCAATCAGCACGTCGAATACGGCAAAAAACTGGCCGACCTGGTCATCAAACAAGCGCAATCGCGCCTGCGTTCCCTGCAAAAAGTCGAAAAGAAAAAATCCTCCGGCGTCGCCGTTTTGCCTGGCAAGTTAACCGATTGCGAATCGAACGATATCACCCGCAACGAATTGTTTCTGGTTGAGGGAGACTCGGCCGGTGGCTCCGCAAAAATGGGGCGTGACAAAGAATTCCAGGCGATCCTGCCCTTGCGCGGCAAGGTGCTTAATTCATGGGAAACCGACCGCGATCGCCTGTTTGCCAATAATGAAATCCACGACATGGCGGTCGCCATCGGTGTCGATCCGCACGGCCCCAACGACACGCCCGACATGAGCGGCTTGCGCTATGGCCGCGTGTGTATCCTGTCCGATGCGGACGTCGACGGCTCGCACATTCAGGTGCTGTTGCTAACCCTGTTTTTCAAACATTTCCCGCAACTGATCGCACGCGGCCACATCTGCGTGGCGCGCCCTCCCCTGTATCGCGTCGATGCCCCGGCACGCGGCAAAAAGCCGATCCAAAAAATCTACGCGCTGGATGACGGTGAACTAGTCGCCATCGAAGACAAGCTGCGCAAGGAAGGCGTCAAGGACGGCGCATGGGCCATCTCCCGCTTTAAAGGGTTGGGAGAAATGAATGCCGAACAATTATGGGAAACCACCATGAACCCCGACACGCGGCGCCTGCTACCGATCATGCTGGGCAGCTTCGACCAGATCGCCTCGGAATCGCGCTTTAATATGCTGATGGGCAAGGGCGAAGCAGCAGCGCGGCGTGCCTGGATTGAAGAGCATGGGAATGAAGCTGAGGCGGATATTTAAACTGCAAGCGTCCTCCCCAATTTGCGCCGTAAATGACGCCGCACAAATTAATTAAACCAAATTTCGAACCACTATGTCCGATCAAGCCAGCCTCTTTGACGAATTACCCGCACCAGCTAAACCACCCGCACCGCCGAACCCACCCGACGGCGACACCCTGACGCTAGCCACTTTTGCCGAGCGCGCCTACCTCGATTACGCCATTTCAGTAGTCAAAGGCCGCGCCCTGCCGGACGTGTGCGACGGCCAGAAACCGGTGCAACGGCGCATCCTGTATGCGATGAATGACCTTGGACTGAGCGCCACGGCCAAGCCGCGCAAATCGGCGGCTGTGGTCGGCGATGTGCTGGGCAAATTGCATCCGCATGGCGACCAGTCGGTGTATGACGCGCTGGTGCGGATGGCGCAGGATTTTTCCCTACGTTATCCGCTGATTGACGGTCAGGGCAATTTCGGTTCACGCGATGGTGATGGTGCGGCGGCGATGCGCTATACCGAAGCACGCCTGACGCCGATTGCCAAATTGCTGATGGATGAAATCAATCTGGGCACGGTCGATTTCCAACCTAACTACGACGGTTCAACCGAAGAACCCAAATCGCTGCCGGCGCGCCTGCCCATCGTTTTACTCAACGGTGCTTCGGGTATTGCGGTCGGTCTGGCGACCGAAATTCCTTCGCACAATCTACGCGAAGTAGCGCAGGCAGCAGTGGCACTGATCCGCAATCCCAAGCTGACGCATGGCGAATTGATGAGTCTCATCCCTGGCCCGGATTTCCCCGGCGGCGGACAAATCATCGCACCGGCATCGGTCATTTCCGAGATGTACGAGAGCGGACGCGGCAGTATGAAAGTGCGCGCGCGCTGGAAAATAGAAGAGCTGGCGCGAGGCCAGTGGCAAGCCGTGGTGACGGAACTGCCACACGGTATTTCTTCACAAAAAGTGCTGGAAGAAATCGAAGAGCTCACCAACCCGAAAGTCAAACTCGGCAAAAAGGCGCTGCTACCCGATCAGCTTGCGCTCAAACAAATCATCCTGGCCTCACTCGATGCGATCCGCGACGAATCGGGCCGCGATGCGCCGGTACGCCTGGTGTTCGAACCGAAATCGAAGAATCAGGATCAAGCCGAATTCATGCACATGCTGCTGGCGCATACGTCGCTCGAAAGCAGCACCTCGATCAATCTGGTGATGATCGGCGGCGACGGACGGCCGCGTCAAAAAGGCTTGGGCAATATCCTGCGCGAGTGGATCACCTTCCGCTTCGTGACCGTCACGCGCCGCACCGAGTTCAAGCTACGCAAAGTCGATGACCGCATCCATATCCTTGAGGGCCGGGAAGCGATCCTGCTCAACATCGACAAGGTCATCAAGATCATCCGCGAATCGGATGAGCCGAAACCGGCGCTGATGGATGCGTTCAAATTATCCGACCGCCAGGCCGAAGATATTCTGGAAATCCGCCTGCGCCAGTTGGCCCGGTTGGAAACCATCAAGATCCAGCAAGAGCTAGCCGAGTTGCGCAAAGAAAAAGCCGGTTTGCACGATTTGCTCGACAACCCGTCTTCGATGAAAAAATGCATCATCAAGGAAATCGAAGCCGATGAAAAACAATATGGCGATGCACGCCGCACCTTGATCGAAGAAGCGCAACGGGCCACGGTCGAGCAAAAAGTCATTGACGAACCGGTCACAGTGGTGATCTCGCAAAAAGGCTGGGTACGCGCCCGCAGCGGCATCGGCCACGACGTGGCGCAATTTACCTTCAAGGCAGGCGATACGCTGTATGGCACCTTCGACTGCCGCACAGTAGATAACCTGCTGGTGTTCGGCTCCAACGGAAAAATTTATTCCGTCCCCGTCGCCGCCCTACCCGGCGCACGCGGCGACGGCGTGCCCATCACTACCTTGATCGAGCTGGTCAGCGGTGCGCGCGTCTTGCATTATTTTGCAGGCAGCGCCGATACCACGCTATTGATCGCCTCCGATGCCGGTTATGGTTTTATGGCCAAAGCGGGCGATATGGTCAGCCGCATCAAAGGTGGGAAATCCTTCATCACCTTAGATGAAGGTGATGAACCATTGCCACCCAAACCGGTGGGCAACAACGCCAGCGCGATTGCCTGTTTATCTGCCAAAGGCCGACTGCTGGTGTTTGGTCTGGACGAAATCAAGACCTTATCCAGCGGCGGTCGTGGCGTTATCCTGATGGATCTGGAGAAAAATGAAAAACTGCTGGCAGCACAGCCGATCAGCCAAAAAGGCGTGGTGGTGGCGGGTACTGGACGTGCCAGTAAGCTGCAAGAAGTCAGTCTATCAGCGGCGGGGTTGAGCAATCACATTGGCAAACGTGCGCGCAAGGGCAAGTTGCTGGAAGCGAAGCTCAAGCCGATAGCGCTGGTGGCATTAGGCTGAACGCTCACGCATCTCCGGTGGATGTCATGATAATTACTCACAGTGCCTTTCTTGTCCAATTACTTACCAAAGATCTCTGCTACGCAATCGATTTTTTTAATTCACTTGGAGTGAATGTCATGCACTCCTCTTTACCAGGAAATTAAATGAGCCATCAACGCTTGCTTCATATTTGTAGCACCGGCCTGTTTTCGTTCGGCTGTTTTTTTCTATCCTCCGCAGTACAAGCGCAAGAACAGGTATCGCCCCCCGTTTCCCTTACTGCCAACGCACCAATGCCGACAACCATAAGTGCGCCACCAATAAAATTGGAAAACTCAGTAGTGAAAATATTTTCGACAATCCGTGCACCCGATACCCAACGTCCTTGGAACAAGACCGCACCTAGAGAGGTTAGCGGCTCAGGCGTGGTCATCGAAGGCAATCGTATCTTGACAAATGCGCACGTAGTCGATTATGCGAGTCAGGTTCAAATACAGGGAAAACAAGGGGGCGATAAGATCTCCGCCAAAGTCGTCGCTATTGCTCGCGGAATCGATCTTGCGGTTTTACAACTCGACGATGCATCTTTTTTTAATACTCATGCACCCATCGCACGCGCCGATAAGCTTCCTGAAATTAAAGACACGGTGTTCGCCTACGGTTATCCGCTGGGTGGCACCTCGTTATCGACCACCAAAGGGATCGTCTCTCGCATTGAATTTACACCCTATCATCAGAACGTATCAGGGTTGCGAATTCAGATCGATGCAGCTATTAATCCGGGCAACAGCGGTGGTCCCGTCATCGCGGGCGACAAGATGATCGGCCTGGCATTTTCCCATGCCCTTAATACCCAAAATATCGGCTACATCATTCCCAACGAAGAGATTGAACTTTTCTTGCAAGACATTGCGGACGGTCATTATGATGGCAAGCCTTTCATGATGGAAAACCTGCAATTACTGGAAAACCCCGCACTTCGTCGCTTCCTTAAAATTGACAAATCGGTCGAGGGCATGATCATCCGAAAATCAAGCCAGCCGACTCTATCGTTGCTCAAGGAATGGGACATCGTCACCCATATAGGCGATTACCCTGTCGACAATCAGGGAATGGTCAAATTGAATGGGGATTTGCGCGTCAATTTTCGCTATCACGTACAGCAGCTGGCCCACAATGGCAAACTACCGCTCACTATCGTACGCGCTGGCAAGTCCATGAACGTGGAGATAACCGTTAGCGCCAAGCACCCCACTCTCGTTCCCTATTTGGATGGCGCCTACCCGTCCTACTTCATTTACGGCCCAATCGTTTTCTCTCATGCTAGCATCCAGTTTCTCTCCTATATGATCTCCAGTGCCCCAACCATGCTCGGATATGCTTTTAACGAAAGTCCGCTATTAACGCGCATTGGGGCGCTACCGGATGCCACCCGGGAGGAATTAGTCATTATCTGTTCCCCATTTTTTCCCCACAAACTCGTCTCTGGATATAGCAACCACCAGCTCGGTACCGTCGTTTATTCGATCAATGACAAACCAGTACGTAGCCTACGTCATCTGGTGACGCTATTGCGGGATCTAAAGGATGATTTCGTGGTCATCAAAACTGATCAGAAAGATGGTCCTAATATTGTCCTGCCACGCAATGAAATGATGGAAGCAACAGAAGCAATCCTGACCGATAATGGCATCCGCTCGCAAGGCTCGGCAGACATGATGGAAATATGGCAGGCAAAGTCCACCCATTAATGGGTAATGAGCGAGCCTGTGAGGTTATGGTAGTTTCCGCGCTACTATTTTCTGGCAGGCCCACCTCAATATGACCCGGCATAAAATGACTTGGGTCAAACGAACAACATGCTGCTCCCATTGGGACTCAATGAAACTCATGGGAATAGCATGATTAAAAAAAATCAATTTTAAATTACATTTAAATACATAAAAATTTGTGCAGCCATTGAACCAAACCGCCTTTATCTTTTATCCGTAATATTCAAATATCCCCCAAACACTATCACTTTTGGTAGCGTTGAAATTCCCGCTTACTGAACTATACTCAACATCCAAACTAGCCAATAGCATCACCTGAGTGCGCCGCATTTTACTGCTAGTTGAATAACGATTTAAAAGCCTTGGAAGCCTAGAATTTTTAGGGATACACAAGGCACTTTAGAGGGGTTTATGATGTTAACTGCCACCTATTCTTTAGTCACCCTGTTAGTTGAGCAAAAAACAGCCCGTCGCAACTTGATGGTGCTGCAGCAGCAATTACATACTTGTGGAAAAAGAGTGCAGATTGACGGTGACTTTAATGCTCTTCAAAAATTTCTAGATCCCTTTTTCCATTTCGATGAATTTTTTCAGGCACGTAATATTGATCTCTTTGTGATTCCAGCGATGCAAACAAAATCACCGGAGGTAAATAATTTACTGGTTGAACTCGATACACTGAGTACGATAGCAAAAAAAATTATTCAATCGATTCGGGATCAGATGAATCATTCCGGTGAAATAAAAGATTTGTTTGGCGAATTAGAATTGTATTGCCGCACCCTGTTGCAAAGATTAGCCAAAGAAGAGGAATTATTGCCGATGTCGCAGCGAATCATCTCAAACGAGGCATGGTTCGAAATGGCAACGCGCTTCATCTATCAGGATGCAAAATACCCCACCCGACATTCGGAGACAACGAGAGAACTGGTCCTGCATTAAATTCCGATTTCTCAAGAAGGACTCTGGTTTCAGAGCAATTCAGGGAATCAACCTCAAGGTGCCTAACGCGTTTTTTTCAACGTTCTCACGCTTAGTTTGCATCGGGAGATAAGTAACCTCAGACCAACGCTGGGTAAAGTTACTATACAGGGGAGACAGGCGGTTCCCCGATTGCCCCGTGGAATGAATAAAACGCGAGTTTTCCATATCCGATAAGTCATATAGCGCTCGAAAACCGGCCGCATGTCGATTGCCAAAGGGATCTGCCTCATCCCGAAAGCTGGGCCGACCGGCATTGATGGTAAAGGCATCGCCGCCAGTGGGAACGTAAATATCAAATAGCTTGGCCAAAAGCGCTACCTTGCCGAATGGGCGGTGCTCGGAACGCGCCCGGTGAGCTTGGCCCCAGCGCCATTGGGACATTTCTTTACCGTAACTTGTTTCCAAATCAGTCAATGCAACTTCTAACGAATCCAATAAAAGCACCTCGCAGGGTTGACGTTGCGCAATTGCTTTCGCAATACCGCACCAACGCCCCTGTCCCTCCGTGTTTTTCAAGATATTGACCATGGACCGATGCACATTGCGCTGTTCCCAATAGTCTTGCATGATCGCATCCCCAACAGCTCCCGCAAAAATATGGCGCGAAGCTTCACGTATCCATGCCGTAAAAATCAAGGGCTCTGGTCGAGTGGCATCCATCGTTCCATCCCATTTTGCAAGCGCGGCGAGCGCCGCTTTTGCGCGCTCTGAGCGCCCATGCACCTTGCCCAGCAAAGGTAGCAGCTCTTGCGCTGCCAAGGACAGGACATCTTTCTGCATTTCACCAAAGCTATTCATGCCGTGCTTCGGCTTGGCATCTAATAATTGCGTAATCCGATCCGCCCGATAGGGCAAACTCCATTCGCTGGTGAGAAAATAGGGATAGGCGTTGCTAATAATTTTTTGGTTGGCCGTGATGATGCGCTGCGATGCCGGGTTATACAGTTGCGGTAATTGATCAAAGGGAATAAATCCAACCCAGTCATAACGTGCATCCCAACCAGGCGCAGGAGCCAATCCTTGCAAATCATTTTCCGGTTTGCGAATCGGTACCCGACCCGGCGCGACATAACCAATATTGCCGTCAATATCGGCGTACACGATATTTTGCTGGGGCGAAGAAAAATCTTTGGCTCCCTCGATAAATTCCTGCCAGTTGCGGGCCTGACCAAATTTCAACCCTGCTTGCAAGGTTAAGTCGTCTGGACGCAATGCCGTCCAAGAGAAAGCGACTACGTATTTTTTGGCGTCGAGCGGTACCTTATCAAGGAGCGCCAGTGCGCCTGAAATAATGGGGCCGTGACGACTGGTGCGTACCGCCAAATGGGCATCCGGCTGTCCCTTAACCTTAATGATTTCATTACGTGTAATGAAGTTTGCCCAACCATCCGGGGCCTGGTATTGCCGGGTGTCAGCAGAATTAATCCGTTCCAGGTAGAGATCTTGTACATCAGGGCCAGTATTGGTAAAACCCCAGGCAATACGGTCGTTACGTCCTAATACAACGCTCGGTATTCCCGGTAAAGTAGCGCCGATTACGTTTAGGCCCGGCGCAGATAAGTGAGCGAAATACCATACACTTGGGGCAGAAAGGCCTAAATGAGGATCATTGGCCAGCAAAGGTTTGCCCGTTTCCGACAAGCCTCCCGAGACGACCCAATTATTAGAACCCATGCCGTCAATGTGGGAGGGCGGCGCGATTTTGGCAACTGCAGCCAGTTGGGTGATAGTGCCAGGCAAGCCCCTATAAAGCTGTGTGTAATCCCGTGTCTTGACGACCGGATCGCCAGGATAGGGCGGTAGGAATTCATTGATTTGCTGAAGCGATAATCGTTGAGACAAGCGCATGCGCAGTAGTTCCTGTGTCCAGTTGCCACTCAAATCCCACGCCATCATGGTCTGCCATCCAATCGAATCGGCAGGCATCCAGGCCTCGGGCGCAGGTGCTCCTGTCAGCAGAAATTCAGGCGGTAGCGGGCCGCTACGTTGCTTCAGATAGGCGTTAATGCCTCTGGCATAGGCATCCAGTGCACTTCTGGCATCCGGTGACAGATTGGCAGCGATTGCCTCGGCATTTTTTCTTATTCCCAAGGTACGCAAAAAACGATCTATATCGAGCGCATTCGGCCCTAAAATTTCCGCCATCCGTCCCGCAGCAATTCGGCGATTCATTTCCAGTTGCCATAAACGATCTTGCGCGTGTACAAATCCCAATCCAAAAATGGCATCGTTTACTGAATGCGCGTAGATATGCGGGATGCCCTCTGCATCACGCACGATATCGATCGCCGCCATTGGCCCGGTCAATTTCAATGTACCCTTAATTTGCGGCGCACCGACGTGCCGATACCAAACCAGCACCATCAAACACGTCAACATAACGAGCGCCAATACAGCACCGATTTTCTTGAAAAATTTTCCCATAGAATCCAAAAACAATTTTTTAAAAGTATGAATAATCATCGTCAATAGACGACACTATTGACGCAAGGCTTGCGAATCGTGGAGGGGCAGATGGCATCTTCTACGGCTTCGTCGCCGACCCTATCGTTGCTGCACGATAGTGCATCTGTATCGTGTCGTCAAAAATGACCACACCATTCTCTTTTTCAATTACACATACAGTCGATTTCACTTGCCTTCATAAATCCATCGACGTGTATTTCCTTTCTAATAGAAATCGTGTCACGCGGTCGTGACTCACATCGCCCTCCACACCGCCGATAAACCTGTCGCTGATGCCGCTCCCCATGTACTGATCAAGTAATCCGTGTACAACTCCAGCTCCGCTTCATGCCGTAAGAATAACGGCCTCTGCTCTGGACGGCCCAACAGTAGTGATATGATTTATGTCATTAATTTTCCAAGTTCTTTGGGAAATCTCCTTGAAAATAGGGCTGCCTTGGGTGAAGTGGCTATGTTATGCAGGATGACCCAATGAAATGGGCCTTGTTCGATAGTGCGACGCTTCATTTACCCGTTTTTACCCGTTTAAATTCCATAAATTACATGACTGCATTACGCAGCGTTTCTATTGATTGATGACTAGGAGTTTTCTGTGCGCTTTAGTTTTTTAATTGAACAGTTTTATGATTGCTTTTTTACGCGTCGGCTTAAGACTAAAAATACGCTATTCAAATCGACTCCGGCATTATTGATTTTAATAGGCATGCTATTAGCGAGCTTATCTCAAATTGCCTCCGCATTTCCTGGCACGGGGGCGATGGCCCAATGCACTAGCTGGCTTCCTGATCCACCGAGAGCGTGTGTGATGGGAGACGGAACTAATTTACAGGTTGGCGTTGAATATTGTAATTGGTATTTCTGTACTGGCGACGATAGTAAAGCCGTAAAAAACCAATGCTTTAACAAACCGTCAGATCATTCAGTAGAATGCTTGACTGAAACAAAATTTGGCAGTTGCCCTGCTGGCTATCAGGTTTTAAATGGCAACGACCAATTTATTAATGGGCCCGACTGCGGCTGTCCTGAAGGGACGCGCTTTTTCGCAGATATACCTCTCTGTGAAAATATAACGGAGCTCCCGCCAAATGAATCGCCACCAAACAATCCTTCTGACAATGGCCCGAATTGTGACCAACCCTCGTGCGGCGAACCTATTAATCTGGGCACAGGCAACATGTGGCATGCTGAACGTGACTTTGAAACTGCTACGGCAGACGGCCAATTATCCCTTGTACGGACCTATAACAGTAGTCCTTATAACTGGGATGCCGGCGTTGTTCGCACATTTGGCGTTAGATGGACTCAGGTGTACGACACCATTCTTAAAATTGAACCGAAACAGATACTAGAGTGGCCTAGTCGTAGTAAATGCTTTCGTAGAGAATACACGCAAATTGTTTGGTGCCAAAATTGGGCACCGACCCCAACGACAACTGCTCTGCCAGAATCGGTATCTATTGTTAGGAGCGATGGAAAAAAATATTATTTCAATCGTAGCGGAACAAGTTGGATCGGTAATTTGGACGTGAATGACCGCATCACAGCAAACTACAATTCCACTAACACTGCCATTCTCGGCTGGACTTATATCTCCGCAAAAAAGCAAAGCAAAGAAACCTTTGACGCTAATGGTATTTTGATTGCAATGGCATCACGCGCTGGCTTGGTGCAGCGGCTGACGTACAGCGACGGCAATACTAACGATAGCAACCTAGGACGCTTTCCTGCGGATGCGCCTCTCTGTGCGCATAGCCAACCTGGGGTAATTTTGCCCGTCGGAAAATTACTATGTGTGACAGATAATTGGGGGCGACAATTACAGTTTGAATATGATGGAAAGGGAAGAATCAAAAAAATTATCGATCCCTCACAATTAGAATATTTGTATTCATACGACGGCCCATCGGGTGGGTGTCCCGACAGCACGGTGACAAGCAACCCCGCATGTACAGCAAATAATTTAACTCAAGTAACCTATCCAAATAACAGCAATAGAACCTATTATTACAATGAAGCGAGTCAGAGTGGTGGGGGAGCATGCCCGCATCAGGAATCAATTAATCAAGGCCTTGGCATACACCTCAATTTATTGACGGGTATCGTTGATGAAAATAGGGTACGGTATATTAGCTGGACTTATGATTGCCTAGGTCAAGCGCTTTCGTCGCAATTAGGGAATGTAGCCCATAAAGTTGAAGTGCTCTATCAGCCCGTCGCTTCGGATGGTCAGTTTAGATCGTTTACTACAACGGTTAGTGGAACCAGCGACAGTCCCCAAATTACCTTTACGCGATTTGATTACCAGTTAATTGAAGGGCGTCCCAAAAACACTGGTATATCCCAAGCTTGTGCGGAGTGCGACAAAGTAGCTCTTCGTACTTACGATGGAAACGGCAATACAACCAGTCGTACTGATTTCAACGGAAACGTTGTAATGTATCAATATGATCTTGTCCGCAATCTAGAAACACGGCGCATCGAAGCCTCCGGCACGTCACAAGCCCGCATTATTAGTACCAGCTGGCACCCCACCTACCGCTTGCCGCTCCAGATCGCCGGACCTCAAAAACGGGTGACTTATACTTACGATACTAACGGCAATGAACTCACCAGAACCCAACAAGCCACCACCGACGTTACAGGTGCGGCTGGTTTCGCCGCAGTAGTCACCGGCCCAGCCCGCACGTGGACCCAGACCTACAACACTGTCGGTCAAGTATTAACTGTCACTGGCCCACGCGCCGACATCGTGGAGAAAACGACTTATACCTATGACGCAAGCGGTAACCTCTCTACCATCCTTAACGCCGTAGGCCATCTCATCACGCTCTCGAATTACGACGCCAACGGTCGCGCCTGTTTGATCACTGACTCCAACGGAGCCACCACGACGCTCGGTTATACCGCACGGGGCTGGTTAGATACGCGCACAATCAGCGCCGGCAGTGTAGTCGAAACTACGCATTACGACTACGACGGGGTAGGCCAAATCAAACACGTCACCCTACCCGATGGAGCTACCATCGATTATTCCTACGACGACGCACACCGTTTAACCGACATCACCGACAAGCTTGGCAACAGCATCCACTATACTTTAGACAACATGGACAATCGTATCAAAGAGGAAATTAAAGACACCAACGGTACGCTTTCCCGCCAGGTCAGCCGTATTTACGATGGTCTGAATCGATTACAACAAGTCACGGGAGGACAGCAATGATCACCTGTGTCGCTACTTCTCGTCTCCTGCGCACCTTGAGCGCTACTGGTTTACTCGCCTTCTCTAGCATGGCAGTTGCACAAACACAAAACACTACCTATCAGTACCAATACGACGCCAATCGCAATCTGATCCAGGTCACCGATGCCTTAAGTCACATCACTAGGCAAACGTATGATTTTTTAAATCGGCGCACCACACTGGTCGATGCCAATAACGGCACGACCGAATTTGGTTACGACGGCTTAGATCAAGTGATCAGAATTATTGATCCACGTGCCGTCGTCACTAGCTACCAGATTGATGGCCTCGGCAACCTCCAAAAAATGGTGAGTGCCGACACAGGTACTACTAGCAATACCTACGACGAAGCGGGCAATATGAAAACGCGCATCGACGCCAAAGGGCAAACCACCAGCTACAACTATGATGCAATCAACCGTATCGTCGGTATTGCCTATGCCGATGGCAACGTTACCTATCAATATGATCAAGGCACTAATGCAATAGGGCGATTAAACTTAATTACCGACAGCAGTGGCACGATTGCCTACGCCTACGACCAAGGGGGCAGATTGCTCTCCGAAACGCGTACCATCGGCGGCCAGTTTTACACCATTTTGTATCGTTACAACGGCGTCGGTCAATTGATCGGCATGACCTACCCCAGCGGCCGTACTGTCGACTACACCCGCGACGCGCTTGGCCGCATCGCTCAGATCAGCAGCAGTAAAAACGGCGTCACGCAATTGCTGGTCGGTCAGGTTAACTATCGTCCGTTCGGCCCCGTGCAAAACTTCACCTTCGGTAACACCCAAAACTACAGCCGCAGCTTCGACCTCGATAATCGCATCATCAACTACACGCTGGGGTCCCAGCTTAAGAGCCTCAGTTACGATGCTGCCAGCCGCATTACCGCTCAAACCGATGTCGCCAATCCCCTCACGAATGTCACTTTTGATTACGATGCAGCTGATCGTCTGACTAGTGCGCTGCAAAACAGTAACAGTCTGGGCTATACCTACGACCTAGGTGGCAATCGGACCAGCAAAACCAATGGCGGATCAGCTACCACCTATAACATAGCGCCGACCAACAATCGTCTGACGGATATTACGGGCGGCGCTAGTAGCACCATTATCACCGATCCCACCGGCAACATCACCAACAATGGCAGCGCCCAATTTAACTATGACACACGCGGTCGCATGATCTCCGCCAATACGCCTGTCGGCCTGGTGCAATACACCCTCAATGCCTTGGGTCAGCGCGTTCAAAAGACCACGCCAACAGCCACCACGCTGTATCACTACGACAGTGCAGGCAGACTGATTGCAGAGAATATTGGCGCCAGCTACAAAGAAACGATCTACCTTAACGATCAGCCTGTGGCGGTGTTCAAATGATGCCTTCGCTAGTGTTCCCCCTACTCTCAAAGATGTTGGACTTCGCTGTCGTGCTGATTCCGACTATTCCCTTAAAAACACACATTAGCATGCGATATCCCTCTTCTATCAAGGCCAACCTCCTACAGCGCATCCGCATCGAAGTACTGGTCTTGGGCATCGTCCTGTTTTTCGGTTTTGCATTACTCGCCACCCAAGCAGCCAATGCAGCACCGACAATCAGTTTAACTGCCCCTACCAATAACAAAATTTATAACTTGCCTGCAACCGTTGTACTCAACGCCAACATTGCCGACAATGACGATAGCACCGCCAAGGTCGAGTTTTACAACGGCACCACCTTGCTTGACACCGACACGAGCTCACCCTACAGCTTTATCTGGAACAATGTCCCTGCAGGTAGTTATAGCTTGACTGCTCAAGCCACTACCAACCAAGGCCTTGTTGTCATCAGCGCCCCCGTCACGATCAAAGTCAACGCCCCGCCTACCGTCACCCTGACCGCACCTGCCAACAATGCTTACTTTGCGCAATCGGCCCAGATCAACCTCACCGCTAATGCAGCCGATAGCGATGGAACCATCGCTAAAGTACAGTTCTACAATGGCACCACTTTGCTGGGAAGTGACACCAGTGCTCCTTATAGTTTTAGTTGGGCCAACGTAGCGGCTGGTACTTACAACCTCACTGCTAAAGCTACGGATAATCAAAGTGGGGTCGCCTCCAGCGTCCCCATTACCATTGTAGTCAATGCCCCTCCCGCTGTAACTCTGTCGGCTCCTGCCAATAATGCCAACTACAGTTCGACAGCCATT
>JANYFX010000674.1 GCA_025359585.1 Rhizobacter sp.
GACGACGAGCGCGAGTCGTTCAACGCACTGTTCCTGAACGAGGCGCGCGCCGCTGGCGGCCTGAGCCACCCCCACATCGTCACCGTCTTCGACGCCGGCATCAGCGACAAGCGCGCCTACATCGCGATGGAGCTGCTCAAGGGCCGCGACCTGCGCCAGCTGCGCCAGGAAGGCTGGCGCGCCACGCCGGCCCAGGCCGCGCTGATCGTGCGCCGCGTGGCCGACGCGCTCGCCTATGCGCACAGCAAGGGCGTGGTGCACCGCGACATCAAGCCCGCCAACATCTTCATGGTCGGCCGCGCGCAGCCGCGGGTGCTCGACTTCGGCATCGCCCGCGTCGCGCACCAGCACGAGGCTGCCGCGAGCGGCGACATCGCGGCCGGCTCGCCCTACTACATGGCGCCCGAGCAGGCGCGCCAGGAAACGGTCGATCGGCGCGCCGATGTGTTTTCGCTCGGTGTCGTGCTCTACGAGTTGTTGACCGACCTGAAGCCGTTCCGCGGCTCCACCCTCAGCGAGATCACCAACGCCGTGCTCAAGGTCGACCCGCCGCTGGCGAACAGGATCGACCCGAACATTCCCGAAGCCCTGGCGCTGATCACCGCGCGGGCGATGGAAAAGAACCCCGACAACCGCTTCCGTTCGGCGCGCTCGTTCTCGCGCGAATTGCGCCACTGGCTCGACGAGAACACCGTCACCTCCGAAGGTGAGGTGCCGGGCACGCCGCCCACGCGCTCGCGGCGCTGGTGGATGCTCGGCGCAGGCGCCGGGGTTTTGCTGGCCGGTGCCTTGGTGTGGCATCAATGGGGTTCGGGGCACGCCGCCGAACCCGAGGTGGTGGTGGCAGCGCCTGCAGCGGCGCCCGCGCCTGCAGTGGTCATGGCGGCATCGGCTGCGCCGGTCGCCACCGCAGTGGTCACCGCGCCCGAGGCTGGCGCGTCGGCCGCGGCTCAAGAGATCGCGGCCTCGGCGGCAACGGCCTCGGCAGCACCGGTGACGATCGTCGCCGCTCTGCCGGTTGCAAATGCGCCAGCGCCGACCACGGTCGCGGTCGCACCGGCTGTCGCGGCACCCGCCGTACCGGCCAAGGCAACCGCCCCTGCGGCGCCAAAAGAGACCGCCAAGGAAAAACGCACGCGCGAGGCACGCGAACGCGAAGTCAAGGGAAGCATCGCGTCGGCCGCGCCGGTGCCGACCGGCATCGTCAGAATCGCGGTCAGCCCCTGGGGTGAGGTCGAGGTCGACGGCCGCCCGGCGGGCATCTCGCCGCCGTTGAATGAGCTGACGCTGCCCGAAGGCAAACACCAGATCGTGATCCGCAACACCGACTTCCCCGCCGTGACGACCACCGTCAACGTCACGCCCGGCCAACCCTTTTCACTCAAGCAGAAGTTCTGATGCCCGCACTGCGACTCGTTCGGTGTTTGCCCTTTGCACTGGCACTCTCGCTCGTGGCTTGTGCCGTACCGCCACCGGCCCCGACGGGCCTGATGGAAGTGATCGAGCGGCCGGCGGAAAAAGCCTTGCTCGGCGGCCTGCGCGCCTACGAAGACGCACAATATCCGCAGGCCGAAAAGCTGCTCGGCCAGGCGCTGCAGATCGGCCTGGCCTCGTCGAAAGACCGCGCCGCCGCCCACAAGCTGCTGGCCTTCATCTTCTGCACCAGCGACCGCGCTGCCGCCTGCGAAGTCGAGTTCCGCCGCGCCCGCGCCGACGACCCGGGCTTCGCGCTCAGCAAGTCCGAAGCCGGCCACCCGCAGTGGGGGCCGGTTTACAAGCGCGTGCAGCCATAATCCGCGCGCTGCCGCAGCACGCGGCGCCCGCCTGATTGCTGCCGATGCCTGATCCCGCACCCAAGCCCTTCAGCTTCCCGCTGCGTGTTTACTGGGAAGACACCGATGCCGGCGGCATCGTCTTCTACGCGAACTACCTGAAGTACTTCGAGCGCGCCCGCACCGAATGGCTGCGCTCGCTCGGCCATGAACAGGAACGCTTGCGCGTGGAAACAGGTGTGATGTTCGTCGTGACCGATACTGCGGTCAGTTACCGCAGCCCGGCGCGGCTCGACGACCTGCTCGACGTGACGGTTCACGTCAAGCATGCCGGCCTCGCGCAGATGACGATCGCGCAGCAGGCGTGGCGCTCGAACGCACAGGGCAAGACGCTGCTCGCCCAAGGCACGATCCGCATCGCCTGCGTCAACGCCGGAACCTTTCGGCCGCAGCGGGTTCCGATTTCCATCACCAGCTCACTCAACAAGAACAACGAATGAATCAGGACCTCTCGATCTTCACGCTCGTGCTTCACGCGAGCTTCGTCGTGCAGCTCGTGATGGCGGGGCTCTTGATCGCGTCGCTCGCAAGCTGGACGGTCATCTTCGGCAAGCTCTTCGGATTGAGGCGCACCCGCGCCGCCAACGAAGAATTCGAGCGCGAGTTCTGGGTCGGCAAGAACCTGAACGAGTTGTACGCCGACGCCGCCAAGCGCCCCGACGGCGCGCCGATGGAACGCATCTTCGCCTCGGGCATGCGCGAGTTCATGAAGCTGCGCGAACGCCGCGTGACCGATGCCGGCGCCCTGCTCGACGGCGCGCGACGTGCGATGCGCGCCAGCTTTCAGCGTGAGCTCGACACGATCGAATCGAACCTGTCCTTCCTCGCGACCGTCGGTTCGGTCTCGCCTTACGTCGGTTTGTTCGGCACGGTGTGGGGCATCATGCACGCCTTCATCGGCCTCTCGAACATGACGCAGGTGACGCTCGCCACCGTGGCGCCGGGCATCGCCGAAGCGCTGGTCGCGACCGCGATCGGCCTGTTCGCTGCCATTCCTGCAGTGATCGCCTACAACCGCTTCGCGCGCGACATCGACCGCATCGCGATCCAGCTCGAGACCTTCATCGAAGAGTTCTCCAACATCCTGCAGCGCAACGTCGGCGTGCCGGCGGCAGCGCACTGACATGCCGGCCGTCAGCCACCGCGGCAGCGGCTCGCGTCGCCGCACGATCAACGAGATCAACATGGTGCCCTTCATCGACGTGATGCTGGTGCTGCTGATCATCTTCATGGTGACCGCGCCGCTCATCACCACCGGCGTGGTCGACCTGCCCAGCGTGGGCAAGAGCAAGCAGCGGCCCGAGCACGTGGTCGAGGTCGTGGTCGGCACCGACGAGAC
>JANYFX010000724.1 GCA_025359585.1 Rhizobacter sp.
CCGCAACGTCGGTTCCTTCGACAAAGGTGACGACACCGTCGGCACCGGCATGGTCGGTGCGCCGGCCTGCGGTGATGTGATGAAGCTGCAGATCAAGGTCAACCCGGTCACCGGGCTGATCGAAGACGCCAAGTTCAAGACCTACGGCTGCGGTTCGGCCATCGCGTCGAGCTCGCTGGTGACCGAATGGGTCAAGGGCAAATCGCTCGACGAAGCGCTGACGATCAAGAACACCCACATCGCCGAAGAACTGGCGCTGCCGCCCGTCAAGATCCACTGCTCCATCCTCGCCGAAGACGCGATCAAGGCTGCGGTGAACGATTACAAGACCAAGATGGCCAGCCACGCGGCGATTGCCACGGCCCAACAGGCCGATAGCTCGGCTGTCGCGGTTGGCGCGGTTCACTGATCAGGATGACGTTCTGAAATGGCAGTCACCCTGACCGAAGCGGCAGCACGCCACGTCACGCGCTACATCGGCAAGCGTGGCAAGGGCGTGGGCGTGCGTTTGGGCGTCAAGACGACAGGCTGTTCGGGCCTGGCTTACAAGCTCGAATACGCCGATGAACTGGCACCGGAAGACGTGGTCTTCGAAGGCCACGGCGTCAAGGTGCTGGTCGACCCGAAAAGCCTGCCGTACATCGACGGCACCGAACTCGATTTCGTCCGCGAAGGCCTGAACGAAGGCTTCAAGTTCCACAACCCGCGCGAGAAAGACCGCTGCGGCTGCGGCGAATCCTTCCGCGTCTGAATCTGCGCTCCACGAACGAGGCGCGGCCATGGTCGCGCCTTTTTGTTGTGCGGCTGGCATCCACCACATGAAACTCGACAGCGACGATTTCGAACTTTTCGGTATCGAGCGCCGGTTTGCGCAAGCCCCCACCGCGCTCGACGCACGCTGGCGCGCCTTGCAGACCGAAGTGCATCCCGACAAGTTCGCGGCCCAAGGTGCCGCGGCGCAGCGGGTCGCAATGCAATGGGCCGTGCGTGTGAACGAGGCCTATCAGCGCCTGAAGGACCCGCTGAAGCGCGCCGCCTACCTCTGCGAACTGAACGGCGCTGCCATCGAGGCCGAGAACAACACGGCCATGCCGACGAGTTTTCTGATGCAGCAGATGGAATGGCGCGAAGCGCTCGACGAGGCGCGCACCATCGACGCTGTGGAGGCGCTGCACGACGAACTGAGCCAGCACCGGCGCGATGCCCTGGCGCAGCTCGAACGAACCCTCGACACCGCCCACGACCACGCCGCCGCCGCGCAACAAGTCAGAGCCCTCATGTTCAGCGAGCGCTTTGCGCACGACATCGATCAGCGCCTCGAAGCGCTGGGACAATAGCTCTATGGCTCTTCTCCAGATTTCAGAACCCGGCGGCGCTCCCGACCCGCACCAGCGCCGCATCGCGGTCGGCATCGACCTCGGCACCACGCACTCGCTGGTGGCCGCCGTGCGCAACGGCGTGGCCGAATGCCTGCCCGACGACGCAGGCCGCGTGATCCTGCCGTCCGCCGTGCGTTACCTGCCCGAAGGCAAACGCCAGATCGGCGCGGCGGCGCTGGCCGAGGCCGCGACAGACCCGCGCAACACCATTGTCTCGGTCAAACGTTTCATGGGTCGTGGCCTCCACGACATCGAAGGACGCGACAAGTTGCCCTACGACTTCATCGACGCGCCAGGCATGGTGCAGATCGACACCGTCGACGGTGTGAAGTCGCCGGTCGAGGTTTCGGCCGAGATCCTCGCGACGCTGCGTTACCGCGCCGAAGACACCTTCGACGACGACGTGTTCGGCGCGGTCGTCACCGTGCCCGCGTACTTCGATGACGCGCAGCGTCAAGCGACCAAGGACGCTGCGAAGCTCGCCGGCCTGAATGTCTTGCGCCTGATCAGCGAGCCGACGGCCGCGGCGATCGCCTACGGCCTGGAGAACGGCTCCGAAGGCCTGTACGCCGTCTACGACCTGGGCGGCGGCACCTTCGACATCTCGCTGCTTCGGCTGGAGAAGGGCGTGTTCGAAGTGGTGGCGACCGGTGGTGACTCCGCGCTCGGCGGTGACGACTTCGACGCGTTGCTCGCCGACTGGGCGCTCGTGTCTTCAGGCATGAACGCGAGTACGCCGCAAGACAAACGCGCGGTGCTCGTCGCCGCACGCGCTGCGAAAGAAAAACTCTCGGCCGCCGACCACGCGACGCTGGCCTGCCCGCTCAACGGCGGTGAACTCTCGCAACGTGTCATGCGCGAGCAGTTCGTCGCGATGTCGCAGCCGTTGATCGCACGCACGCTCGCCAGCGTGCGCAAGGTGCTGCGCGACGCGAAGACCGACAAGGCCGACGTGAAAGGCATCGTGATGGTCGGTGGCTCGACCCGCATGCCGATGGTGCAGGCGGCGGTCGGTGAATTTTTCGGCCAGACGCCGCTGACGAACCTGAACCCCGATGAAGTCGTGGCGCTCGGCGCCGCGATCCAGGCCAACGCACTCGCGGGCAACGCCGGTGCCGACGAACTGCTCTTGCTCGACGTTATCGCGCTTTCGCTCGGGCTGGAGACGATGGGCGGTCTGGTCGAACGCATCATCCCGCGCAACAGCACGATCCCGACAGCGCGCGCACAAGACTTCACGACCTTCAAGGACGGGCAAACGGCGATCGCGATCCATGTCGTTCAGGGCGAGCGCGAGGTCGTGAGCGACTGTCGCTCGCTCGCGCGCTTCGAACTGCGGGGCATTCCGCCGATGGTGGCGGGTGCGGCGCGCGTGCGCGTGAGCTTTCAGGTCGATGCGGACGGCTTGCTCAACGTCACGGCGCGCGAAGAAACCTCGGGCGTCGAAGCCGCTATCACCGTCAAGCCGAGTTACGGCCTCAGCGACGACGAAATCGCGCGCATGCTGACCGAGAGTTTCAGCACCGCCGAACAAGACATGGTCGAACGCAGCCTGCGCGAATCGCGTGTCGAAGCCGAACGCATGCTGCTCGCCACGCGCGCCGCGCTGGCCGCCGATGGCGATTGGCTGTCACCGACCGAACAAGCGCAGGTGGCCGAACTGCTCGTCGCCTTGCAGGCGAGCCGCGAAAGCAGCGACCACCACCAGATCGACGCCGCCGTCGAAGCGCTCGCCAAAGGCACCGAAGCCTTCGCGGCCGAGCGCATGAACCGCAGCATTCGCCTGGCACTCGCGGGCCGCCGCGTCGAAGACGTCTGAACTCGAGCCCGACCCCATGCCCATCATCAAGATCCTGCCGCACGCCGAGTACTGCCCCACCGGAACGCAGATCAGCGCACCGGCCGGCACCTCGATCTGCGAAGCGCTGCTCGACCACCACATCAACATCGAACACGCCTGCGAGCTGAGTTGCGCTTGCACCACCTGCCACGTGATCGTGCGCGAGGGCTTCGGCTCGCTCGGTGAACCCGACGAGAGCGAAGAAGACCTGCTCGATCGCGCCTGGGGCCTGGAGCCGCAGTCGCGCCTGTCGTGCCAGGCGATCCTGGCGCAGCAGGACGTGACGATCGAGATACCGAAGTACACGATCAACCACGCCAAGGAAAATCACTAGGTTCCGTTGGCTGGCTGCGCGACGAAGCGGTAGCCCACGCCGGTTTCGGTGAGAAAGTGCAGCGGCCGTGCCGGGTCGGCTTCGAGCTTGCGGCGCAGGTGGCCGAGGTAGATGCGCAGGTAGTGATTGTGCTCCACGCTGGCCGGGCCCCAGACCTCGCGCAGCAGTTGCCGGTGTGTCAGCACCTGGCTTTCCCGGCTGATCAACGCGGCCGCGAGTTTGTATTCGACCGGCGTGAGGTGCACGTGTTCGCCGGCGCGGCGCACCTGTCGGCGCACGAGGTCGATCTCGCAGTCACCGAACTGGATCACGCTCGTGGCCTGTGTGCCCGCGCTGCCGCGGCGGCGCAGCGCAGCACGAACCCGCGCGAGCAGTTCACCCACTGAAAACGGCTTGACGAGGTAGTCGTCGGCGCCGGCATCGAGTGCTTCGATCTTGTCGGCCTCGGCGCTGCGCGCCGACAGCACGATCACCGGCAGCTGGCTCCAGCCGCGCAGGTCGCGCAGCAGGTCCACGCCGTCGCCATCGGGCAAACCGAGGTCGAGGATCAGCAAGTCGGGTCGTCTTGTGCCGGCTTCGATCAGTCCGCGCTTCAGCGTGTCGGTGTCGAAGACCTGGTGGCCTTCTTCTTCGAGCGCCTGGCGCACGAAGCGAAGGATCAGCGGGTCGTCCTCGACGACGAGGATGCGGGCCGGGTTGTCCATCGCCGTCATTGTGATGGCGACGGCAGCGCCTCGACGCTCTCGGCCACGTCGGGCGCCTGCTTGAACGGCAGCGTCCAGCGCAACACGGCGCCGTGTTTTGGTGGCGTTCGGTTGCTGGCGCTGATCGTGCCGCCGTGGGCCTGCACGATGGCGCGGCAGATCGCGAGGCCCAGGCCGACACCCGGCGTGCGCGACTCCTTGTTGCCGCGCGCGAACTTCTCGAACAAGAGTTCGGTGTCGCCGGGCGGAAAGCCCGGGCCTTCGTCGCTGACCTCGACAACCATCTGCGCGCCTTCGTGGCGCGCGGTCAGCATGATCGGTGTTCCGCTCGGTGTGTACTTCGCCGCGTTCTCGAACAGGTTCGCGAGCAGGCGTTCGAGCAAGACACCGTCACCGTACAACAGCGGCAAGTCGTCGGGAAGGTGCACGTGAATCGGGTGCGCCAGAAGCGCCGACTCGACCGAGCGGATCGCGCTCCCGGCCAGCTCTTCGAGCGACTGCCAGTCGTGCCGCAAGGCCACCGCACCCGCCTGCAGCCGCGCCATGTCGAGCAGGTTGTTGACGAGCTGCGCAGTGCGCAAGCCCTGCTCGGCGATGCTGCGCGCGTCACCCGCGCGCGCCGAGCCTTCGCGCGCCAAAGCGAGCGACAAGGTTTCCGACGCACCGACCAGCGCGGTGAGCGGCGTGCGCAAATCGTGCGACAGCGCGGCGAGCAGCGAGTTGCGCAAACGCTCCGATTCCATCGAGACCAGCGTCTCCTGCGCCACCGTCACGAAGTGCACCCGCTCGATCGCGATCGCGACCAGCGCGGCGAAGGTGTCGAGCAACTGGCGCTGCTCGGGGATCATCAAGAGGCGCGGGTTGGCGGCCTCGACCGCGATCACGCCGCGGGTGCGCATCGGTGCGTTGAGCGGCACGTAGAGCAGGGCGCTGCCGGGCAGCGTGTCGGTGCCGCTGCCGGCCGCCTCGGCGTGGTCGAAGGCCCACTGCGCCAGACCGAAGTCGACGGCCGGTGTTTCACCCACGCCGTCGGAGGCGAGCACGAGCCTGTCGTTCGCGTCGGGCAAGAGCACGCAAGCCTTGGCGCGAAACGCCGACTCGATCGCGCGGTCACCGATCTCTGCGACTTGCTCCAGCACCAATGCCTTGCCGAGCTCGCGTGCCATCTCGAACAGGCTGCGCGCGCGCTCTTCGCGGTAACGCGCCACACGGGCCTGGTAACGCAGTGACGCGGTGAGCTGACCGACGACGAGGCCCACCACCATCATGACCGCGAAGGTCAGCAGGTACTGCACGTCGTGCACCGCGAACGAGAAGCGCGGCTGCACGAAGAAGAAGTCGAAGGCGAGCACGTTCAATACCGCAGAGGCCAGGGCAGGGCGGCGGCCGAATTTCACTGCGACCAATACGACTGCCAGCAGGAACAGCATCACGATGTTGGCGGTGTCGAAATACTGCAGCAACGGTGTGGCCAGCGCCGTGACGGCGGCGCACGATGCGAGCGCCCAGGCGTAACCTGGCCATGGGCTCGGCCGCGTGATCGGATCGGCATGCGTGTTGCGGTGCACGGCCGATGCGTGGCTCTCGTCGATCGAGCCGAGCAGCATCAATTCGATGTCGGGCGCCAAGGCGGCCACTTGCTCCGCGAAGCTGCTGCGCAGCAGGCGCCGCCAGCGTGGCGCACGCGCGGGTCGTGTCGCGACGATGGTGCCGAGCTGGTGTTCGCGTGCGTACGCAACCGCCGCGGGCGCCGCGCTTTGCCCGCTCAGCGTGGCGGTCGTGGCGCCCAGCGATTCCGCGAGCTTGAGGGTGCGAAGGATGCCGCGGCGCTGGGCTTCGGGCAAAGCTTGCAGCGCATGCGTTTCCACGTACACGGCGTGCCAGGTGGCATCGCTTCTTGCTGCGCGTCGGCTGGCGGTGCGCACCATCTTCTCTGCACCGGGTTCAGGCCCCACGCAGACCAGCAGTGCATCGGCGTCGTTGCCGGCCGGGCGCTTGTCGGCGCCACCCTGCTCGCGCCGGTAGCTGCGCACCTCGTCGTCGACACGGTCGGCGGTGCGGCGCAGCGCGAGCTCGCGCAAGGCCATCAGGTTGCCCTTGCGGAAGAAGTTCTGCACTGCGCGCTCGGCCTGCTCGGGCAGGTAGACCTTGCCTTCTTTCAGGCGCCGCAGCAGGTCGTCGGTCGGCAGGTCGACGAGCACGATTTCTTCGGCTTCGTCGAACACATGGTCGGGCACCGTCTCCCAGACGCGGATGCCGGTGATGCCGCCGACCACGTCGTTCAGGCTTTCGATGTGCTGCACGTTGACCGTGCTGATCACATCGATGCCGGCAGCGAGC
>JANYFX010000740.1 GCA_025359585.1 Rhizobacter sp.
CGATCGACAGGCGGTACGAATACACCGGCCGCTCGGCCTGCTTGGGGATGAAGTAGTACATCATCCCGAGGAAGCCGGCCGTCAGGAAGAAGCCGACCGCGTTGTGGCCGTACCACCACTGCACCATCGCGTCCTGCACACCGGCATAGGCGGAGTAGCTCTTCCACATGCTCACCGGAATCACCGCGCTGTTGACGATGTGCAGCAACGCGACGGCAAGAATGAAGCTGCCGAAGAACCAGTTGGCGACGTAGATGTGGCGCACCTTGCGGGTGCCGATGGTGCCGAAGAACACGATCGCGTAGGCAATCCAGACGACCGCGATCAGGATGTCGATCGGCCACTCGAGTTCGGCGTATTCCTTGGCCTGCGTGTAGCCCAGCGGCAGCGTGATCGCGGCCGCCACGATCACGAGTTGCCAGCCCCAGAACACGAAGGCCGCGAGTTTCGGCATGAAGAGCGCCACTTGCGATGTGCGCTGGACCACATAGAGGCTGCTGGCCATCAGCGCGCAGCCGCCGAACGCGAAGATCACCGCGTTGGTGTGCAGCGGCCGCAGACGCCCGTAGCTGAGCCAGGCAATGCCGAAGTTGAGTTCGGGCCAGGTGAGCTGTGCTGCGATCAGCACGCCCACCGCCATGCCGACCACGCCCCACAGCACGGCGGCGAGCGTGAACAGGCGCACCGTGCTGTCGTCGTAGACGGCGGTCGGGGCGGATGATGTCGGATCGGGCATGGTCATTCCTCTGCGGGCGGGTCGCTTTTGCGGCAAGCGACAGTGTCAAGGCCGCGGTTCGGCCGCGGCTTGATCGGCATCAAGCTCGTGCGAGTCTTCGAGAAGAATGCGTTCGCCTTCGCGCTCGAGGTCGTCGAACTGGCCGGCGCCGAGCGCCCAGCGGAACAGCACCATCAGCGCGAACACGAGCAGCACCGACATCGGCACGAGCAGGTAGAGGATGTCCATCGCCGCTACGCCACCCGCGAGACGCGCAAGGCGTTGAACACAACGACGAGCGAGCTCGTCGCCATGCCCAGGCCCGCGGCCCAGGGCGGGAACAGGCCGAACAGGGCGAGCGGCACGCACACGAGGTTGTAGGCCAGCGCCCACGCGAGGCTCTGGCGCACGACGCGCATCGCGCGGCGCGCGATGCGGCGCGCGAAGAGCACGTCCGACAGGCGGCCGGACATCAGGATGAAGTCGGCTTTCGAGCGCGTGATGGCGGCGCCCTCACCCATCGCGAACGAGACATCGGCTCGCGCGATCACCGGCGCGTCGTTGAGGCCGTCGCCGACCATGCCGACACGCTGGCCCGCGCGTTGCGCAGCGGCCAGACGCGCGAGCTTGAGTTCGGGCGTGGCGTCGCCCTGGGCGTCGGCCACCCCGAGGCGCTGCGCCACGCGCTGCACGCGCGCCGGGGCGTCGCCCGACAGCAAGGCGAGCTCGAGGCCGGCGTCGCGCAAGGCTTCGAGCGTGGCGGCGGCATCGGGGCGCAGCGCTTCGTCGAACTCGAAACAGGCGAGCGCGCCACGCGCGTCACCGAACCAGACTTGCGCGCCCAGGGCCGCTGGCAGCATGGGTTGAGATGCATCGACCCAGGCACGTGCGCCGAGGCGCGCGGTTCTTCCATCGGACGCCAGCGCTTGCAGCCCGCAGCCGGCCTGCTCGGACGCGTCGCTCCAGCGCAACGGCGCGGCGCCATCGGAATGGCGCGCCGCGTGATCGGCCAGCGCGCGCGACAAAGGGTGCGACGAAAACGCCGCGAGCGCACCGGCCTGCGCCAGCAAGGCGTCGGCATCGATCCCGGCGTATCGCGCCTCGGGCAGCACGTGCACGCTGCGCAGTTCGAGCCGGTCTTCGGTCAGCGTGCCGGTCTTGTCGAAAAACAGGCATTGCAGACCGGCCAGCGTTTCCAACGCGTCCAGCCTTTGCACCAGCACGCCGCGCCGTGCCAGCGCACCGGCCGCAGCGAGCAGGGCCGAAGGCGCTGCCAGCGAGAGTGCGCACGGGCAGGTGACGATCAACACCGACACCATCACCCATAACGCACGCGCCGGGTCGATGAAAGACCACACGCCGCCGGCCGCCGCGGCCAGCAGCAACACACCCCACAGAAAGGGCACGGCCACGCGGTCGGCCGCACGCACCAGCGCCGGCCGCTGCGTGAGCGCGCTGCGCATCAGCGCGACGACGGCTTCATAACGGGTGTCGGCACCGAGGCGTTCGACCCGCAGCGTGACCGGCGCGCCGAGGTTCAGGCTGCCGGCAATGGCTTCGTCGCCGGACTGTTTGGGCACCGACCGCGACTCGCCCGTCAGCAAGGCTTCGTCGGCCCGGGTCTGGCCTTCGACGACGCAGCCGTCGGCCGGGAAGGCCTCGCCGACCAGCACCCGCACGCGGTCACCGACGCGCAAGGCGCGCAAAGCCACCAGCGTGACGCTGCCATCGGCCTCGAGGCGCCGCACCGCCTGCGGCTGGCGCGACAGCGCCGCTTCGAGCGACGCGGCGACCCGGTTCTGCGCCCGCATCGCGAGCGTGCGGCCGGCGAGCAGGAAACACACGAACATCGTCAGCGAGTCGAAGTAGACCTCGTGGCCGAACCCGGCCTCGGGCGCGAAGGTGGCGACCGAACTCGCAACGAAGGTGACGGCGATACCGATCGCCACCGGCAGGTCCATGCGCACCTGGCCTTGTCGCAAGCCCTGCCCGGCCTCGCGAAAGATCGGCGCGGCCGAGAACAGCACGACCGGCAGGCTCAGCAGCCACGCCGCCCACTGCAGCAGGCGCAGCAGGTCGGGCGCCAGCGTGCCGGGCTCGGCCACGTAGGCGGGCGCCGCGTACATCATCACCTGCATCATGCAGAAGGCGGCAACGAACAGGCGCCAGAGCGCATCACGCTCGGCGCGCCGGCGCAGGGCGCGGGCGGGTTCGGCCAGATCGGGCGCGGCCGCATAGCCGACACGGGCCACCGCGGCAACGAGTTGCGAAGGTTTTGTCAGCGCCTCTTGCCAGCGCACGCTGGCACGCCGGGTGGCGTAGTTGACGCTGGCGCCCACCACGCCGGGCTCGGCCCGCAGGGCGTGCTCGATCACGTCGGCACACGCCGCGCAGTACAGCCCGGTCAGCGCGAAGTGCGATTCGGCCGTGCGCTGCCCGGCCGCGTCCTGCTGCCACGATGTAAAGCCAGCCTGTTCGACCGGGTCGTCCATCAAGGCCGCCTGCTGGCTGAGGTGGAGCGCAAGGTCCGGGTGCATCCCGGCAGGCTAAGGCCGCCCGCACGGCGCCGGCATGACGCAGATCAAGCGCAGGCCAACCCGCTGTCGCGAGAGACGGCCGCTGCACCGACTCGGGGCCACTGCGACACCCCGAAACATCACGTAGGACAGACACCCTTGCGCATTGCCCCGGCGCGGCGTAACACTACGTATTGCGGACGCACTCCCGACCCGGCATCCTCTCGCCCTGCTCGCCCCATCGACCCGAATTCAAAACTCGAAAGTGCCCCGGAGCCCGCCATGGACAACGATCCCGTCAAAAAACCGCTTTACCGGTCTCTCTACTTCCAGGTCATCACGGCCATCGTGATCGGCGTGCTGCTCGGGCACTTCCTTCCCGCCACCGGCGAGGCGATGAAACCGCTGGGCGACGGCTTCATCAAGCTGATCAAGATGATCATCGCGCCGATCATCTTCTGCACCGTGGTCGTCGGCATCGCCGGCATGGAAGACATGAAGAAGGTCGGCAAGACCGGCGGCCTGGCGTTGCTCTACTTCGAGATCGTCAGCTCGATCGCGCTGGTCGTGGGTCTGGTGGTGATCAACATCGTGCAGCCCGGCGTCGGCATGAACATCGACGCTGCCAGCCTCGACACCAAGAGCATCGCGGCCTACACCGGGCCGGGCAAGATGACCTCGACCACCGACTTCCTGCTCAACGTGATCCCGAGCACCGTGGTCGACGCCTTCGCCAAGGGCGAGATCCTGCAGGTGCTGCTGTTCGCGGTGATGTTCGGCTTTGCGTTGCACAAGTTCGGCGGCCGCGGCACGCTGGTGTTCGACTTCATCGAGAAGTTCTCGCACGTGCTGTTCGGCATCGTCGGCTACATCATGAAGGTGGCACCGATCGGTGCTTTCGGCGCCATGGCCTTCACGATCGGCAAGTACGGCGTGGGCTCGCTGGTCTCGCTCGGCGCGCTGATGGCCACGTTCTACGCCACCTGCCTGATCTTCATCTTCGTCGTGCTCGGCTCGATCGCGCGCTTCCACGGCTTCTCGATCTGGAAGTTCATCAAGTACATCAAGGAAGAACTGCTGATCGTGCTCGGCACCTCGTCGAGCGAGGCCGCGCTGCCGCGCATGATCGCCAAGATGGAAAACCTGGGCGCCAAGAAGTCGGTGGTCGGCCTGGTGATCCCGACCGG
>JANYFX010000042.1 GCA_025359585.1 Rhizobacter sp.
CCGAGCCCGGCCGCGCGGCGCGGTGTAGCGTCAGCCGCGCGCCAGGCGAGCGCCGCGACCACGGCCATCTGCAGCGGCCAGGCCCAGGTGTAGACGAACGGCAGGCTGTGAACGGCGCCGAGCACGGCGACGAGCAACAGATCGAGCGGCAGCGAAAGTCGCACCGCGTGCGGCGAGGCCTGCGTCAAATGCCGTCCGGCCCGACCGCGACTTCGGGCGCGCGAGTCACCTTGAACCAGCGCACCGCGCCGCCGCGCGTCAGCATCACCGAGAACACCAGTTCGCCGACCGTGACCGATTCGCCGCGCCGCGGCACGCGCCCGAGCTCGTGCGCGACCAGCCCGCCGATGCTGTCGAACTCGTCGTTCGGCAGCAGCGTGCCGAAGGCTTCGTTGACGGCCACGATGTCGACATCGCCGGCCACGCGCTGGCTGCCGTCGGCGAGCGTGTAGATGCCGGATTCGCCGTCCTTGTCGTCGAACTCGTCCTCGATCTCGCCGACGATTTCTTCGAGCACGTCTTCGATCGTGATCAGCCCGGCGGTGCTGCCGAACTCGTCGATCACGATCGCCAGGTGGTTGCGGTTGGAGCGGAAGTCGCGCAGCAGCTCGTTCAGGCCCTTCGATTCGGGCACGAACACGGCCGGGCGCAGCAGCGTGCGCAGGTTCAGGTCGGGCGAGCGCTGCAGCTTCAGCAGGTCTTTGGCCATCAGGATGCCGATGACGTTCTCGCGGCCACCTTCGTAGACCGGGAAGCGCGAGTGGCCGGTGTCGATCACCCCGTGCAGCAACTCGTCGTAGTCGGAGGCGATGTCGAGCTGATCCATGCGGCCGGCCGGCACCATCACGTCACCGGCCGTCATGTCGGCCATGCGGATCACGCCTTCGAGCATCATGCGCGACTCGGGTGCGATCAGCTCTTTCTGCTCGGCATCGGCGAGCGATTCGATCAGTTCGTCGCGCGAGTCGGGCCCCGGCGCCACCAGCTCGATGAGCTTTTGCAGCAGCGTCCGGCGCGGAGCCGGCGGCGCTGCGTGCCTGTCGCCCCCACGCTGGGGGCGACCGGAATGTGGGTCGGACATCGAGCGAAGAGCACGGAGTTCAGGTGGGACAAGCTTACCTGAACGGGGTGTCGCCTCCGCCGGGCAGCGCGCGCTTGACACATCTGCTACCTTGAACCAGAGTCGTTGACCCCCATTTGCTTAGACGGCTTTGCGGCAGACTCCGCCAGCCCCCGATTCCCCCTATTCAGCAAGGCAGCCCCTTCATGAGCCTCATTCCCGCCACCATCCTCACCGGCTTTCTCGGCTCGGGCAAGACGACGCTGCTCAAGCGCATCCTCACCGAAGCGCACGGCCAGAAGATCGCCGTGATCGAAAACGAGTTCGGCGACGAGAACATCGACAACGAGATCCTGGTGCAGGACAGCAACGAACAGATCATCCAGCTGAACAATGGCTGCGTGTGCTGCTCGATCCGCGAAGACCTGCGCACCACGCTCGCCGACCTGGCCGAAAAGCGCCGCAAGGGCGAGCTCAAGTTCGACCGCGTGGTGATCGAAACCACCGGCCTCGCCGACCCCGGCCCGGTGGCGCAGACCTTTTTCATGGACGACGAGATCGCCGAGAGTTATTTGCTCGACTCGATCCTGACCCTGGTCGACGCCAAACACGCGGAAGGCCAGCTCGACACGCGCCAGGAAGCGCGCCGCCAGATCGGCTTCGCCGACCAGATCTTCATCAGCAAGACCGATCTGGTCGACAACGCCACGGTCGAGGCGCTGATCCACCGCATCAAGCACATGAACCCGCGCGCCAAGCAGACCCGCGTGAACTTCGGCGACGTGCCGTTGGCCGACGTGTTCGACCTGCGCGGCTTCAACCTGAACGCCAAGCTCGACATCGACCCGGAATTCCTGAACGCCGACCCGCACGCCGGGCATGACCACGACCATGATCACGAACACGGCGAACACTGCGACCACCCGCACCACCACGCCCACGA